>NZ_JAKJSQ010000003.1:0-184481 GCF_050337105.1 Aliivibrio kagoshimensis | reverse complement strand
GCAATAAATTAAAAACAATTTGCACACACTTTGTGTTCGTTCTATCTTTAAGGTAGATTTAAACCTTGGCGAAATATTTGGAGAACCAGTGAATGAAGCTCAATTGTGATCTTGGTGAGAGTTACGGCAGTTGGAAAATGGGACTGGATGGGGAAGCGATGCCCCTCATCGACATGGCGAATGTGGCGTGCGGCTTTCACGCCTCTGACCCTGATATCATGGCCGCTACTGTCTTAAGTGCTAAGAGTCAAAGCGTCACTATCGGCGCTCACCCGGGTTATCACGACAAAGAGGGTTTTGGCCGCAGGAGCATTCCACACTCTCCGTCACAAATTACCAATCTGGTTATCTATCAAACGGGGGCGCTTCAAGCCATTTGCCAAGCTCACCAAGTGTCGGTGAATTACATCAAACCTCACGGGGCGCTTTATAACGACATGATGAGCAGTATTACGGTTTACACCGCTATTTTAAAAGCCGCATCAGACTGCATGCCAATCCCTGCATTGATGATCTTAGCGGGACCAGACAGTGAACAGTACATTCGGTTAGCTGAGCAGTACAAAGTGAAGCTTATTTTTGAAGCATTTGCCGATCGCGCCTACACCAGTGATGGCCGTTTGGCGCCGCGTTCAATGGCGGGTTCGGTCTATCACGATAGCGCTCAAATTATTCAGCAGGTGCAGCAAATCTCTCAGTTTGGCAGTGTCACAACCATTGAGGGAACCACCCTATCATTAAGTGCTGATACCATCTGTGTTCATGGCGATAATCCAAAATCCATCGCGACGTTAAAACAGATTAAAGAAGAGCTTAGCTAATGCTTGCGTTGCAGATATCACAGGTCACAGAGAGCGCCTTAATCATCTATTGTGCGGATCAAATCGATCCCAACAATTCTGTGCACATTGCCAATTTTTGTCATCAAATTTCATTGAAATTCAGTGATAAACTGCTTGAAGTAACGCCTTCCTATACGTCAATCTTCATCGAGTTTGACCTACTGAAGATCCGCTTTTCGACCTTGAAAAAAGAGTTGACTGACCTCAACGCTCAACTCGATTCACTGATGACAAGTAGCTCAAACTGCATCACACTGCCGGTCTATTATGATCAAGAGGTCGCGCCCGATCTACAGAGCATTGCCGAGCAAAAAGGAGTGAGTGTGGCCGAGGTTATCGCGATTCACAATCAGCGCAGCTATTCGGTTTGCGCCATTGGCTTTGCCCCCGGCTTTGCTTTTTTGGCCAGTGTCGATGAGCGGATCCGCGTGCCTCGTCTAGCCAAACCTCGGCTGAATATTCCAGCTGGAAGTGTGGGTATTGCCGATCAACAAACTGCCGTTTATCCCGATGCCTCACCTGGCGGCTGGCAGATAATTGGCAACTGTCCGGTTTCCCTTTTTAACCCAAATACGCAACCAATGATGCCCTATGCTATTGGTGATACCGTCAAGTTTGAGTCGATTTCAAAATCCGAATTTTTATCTCTGGGAGGGAAAATATGTCAAAATTGGAAGTAATTCAGCCCGGTGTTCTATCCCAATTCCAAGATTTGGGCCGTTATGGTGCTAGCCAGCTTGGTCTTAGCCAGGGTGGCGCGGTTGACTTGCATGCTTATTGCTGGGCAAACCGGTTATTAGGCAATGACATGGATGCCCCGGTATTAGAGATATTATTAGGCGCATGCGCCTTTAAAGCCCACTCCGATTCACTGATGGCTATTGCCGGTGCCCAAATGAATGCGACCATCGATGGTGTGGCCGTCAAAAACTGGAGCAGCTTTATTGTTAAAAAGGGACAAGTGCTTAAACTGGGTTATGCGACGCAAGGACTAAGAGGTTATATCGCCATAAAAAGTGGTTTTTTCAGTTCGCTATTTTTAAACAGCAGCTCAACGGTAATCCGTAATAACATTGGCGGGTTAGCAAGAGTCGGTGAGAGTTTCGGCCACGGCAACAAACTTGAAAGTGGGGATTTTTTCAGTGCGCGATCATCGCAACCCGTCATTGAAACGCCGCAAACCGTTACTCAGAAATATATTCCTAGCTACCTTGATCATATTGAAGTTCGGGTTATCCCATCTTACCAGTATGAGGAATTTAGTGACGCCGCGATCGCCGCATTTTTTAACCACACATTCACCATCACTAATCAGTCCGATCGTATGGGCATCCGTTTGTCAGGTCCGGCTATTGAGTGCGATTTGAAAGGGATTATTTCTGAAGGGATAGCGCTAGGCTCAATTCAAATTCCCCCTGATGGCCAACCAATCATTCTCTTGAACGATCGTCAAACACTCGGAGGCTACCCAAAAATTGGCTGTATCTGTAAGACCGACATCTCTCAGCTCGCCCAAGCCAAAGCGGGAACCACTATCCGCTTTGTCGCCACTGATTTTGAACAGAGTAGCGAAAAGTGGATAGATTTTTCTCGTTTCTTTGGTTTAGAGTATCACCGCTCAGCAGAGTGAGTGAATGCTTCGAACTTCAACGGTTACGAACTGCAAGAGAGGGCAGAACACCCTGCTTTATGCCTAGCCCATTCTGGTCTTTTCCCTGCGTAGGATTCAAACTCTGGCTGCTCATCATAAGGATGGGTAAGCAGAGTTTGTAACCGTTCAATTTCACTGTAATCTCCCTTCTCCGCCTTTTCTATCGCTTGCTGAGCAAGGTAGTTACGCAGCACATATTTGGGATTCACCTTGTTCATCGCTGTCGCCCTGTCAGCTGCTGTATCGTATTCTCCCGATGCTCGTTCTATATAACGGGTTAACCATGCTGAAAATGCTTGCTGGTACTGTAGGGCCACTTTATTGTTATCCCTTTTTCCCACGACTGATTCTGGCTGATAAAAGCAGATCTCAAAAATCGGATACCACTGCTCAAAATCAGCTTCCTCTGCGCGTAACTTTACCTTCGCTAGTTGACGATAAAATAGAGTCATATCTGTCTCTACCCGGGCTAGCAGCTTTTCAAGATCGGTAAACAGCGCTTCATCTTTATCTCCATTACACCCTTTTAATCCCAACTTTCTGGCCATCATGGTTCGCCATTTCGCCAAGTAACTTTCACTGTACCCATCAAGTACCTGTTGCAGTCCAGTCGGTTTTTTAAACAGCGGCATAATGGCTTTGGCTAGTTGGAATAAGTTCCACATAGCGATATCAGGTTGCGTTTCAAATCGGTAACGCTTGCCTTGGGCATCAGTGGTATTGGGCGTCCAATCGGGATCGTAGTTATCAATCCAGCCATAAGGTCCATAATCAATCGTTTCGCCAATGATCGACATATTATCGGTATTCATCACTCCGTGAACAAAACCGACGCGCATCCAGTGCATCACCATGTCGGAGGTGCGCTCACACACCTCTTGATACCAACGAAGGTAGACCGCTTCGCTTAGGGTGGTCATGGCTCTCTCTTCATCCGATATTAGAGTGGGGAAGTCGGCACGAATGCAGTGTTCCACCATCGCTTGCATTAGCCCTTTGTCACCTCTTGAGGTCGGCAATTGAAAACTGCCAAAGCGGGTAAACGATGAAGAGACTCGACAAACAATGGCGCCGGGTTCAGGTTTGCGATTACCATCATAGAACATATCTCGAACTACCTCTTCCCCTGATAGACACAAACTTAACGCACGTGTCGTTGGAACTCCTAGGTGATACATCGCTTCTGAACAGAGAAACTCTCGCACTGACGAGCGCAATACGGCTAACCCATCTGCTTGCCTTGAATAAGGTGTAGAGCCCGCCCCTTTTAACTGGAGAATTTGATGCCCGTGATTAGGACTAATCGTCTCTCCGAGATTAATCGCGCGACCATCACCCAGCTGACCCGCCCAATTGCCAAATTGATGCCCACCGTAACAGAGTGCGTAGGGCTCCATGCCCTCTAGCAGCTGATTGCCACTAAAGAGCTGCACAAAATCATCCGAACGACAATCTTGCTCGGTAAAGCCGACTTTGTTAGCGACATCAAGCGATACCGCCACTAAACTAGGGTTAGCCACATGGGTTGGATTAACAAAGGAAAAAGCCGCGTAGTTCACTTGGCGTCGATAGTTATCACGATTTTTATCCGCAGGAAGGGTATTGGTGTATCGATTATCAAACTCTATTTTAGTGAGATTCACTTCTCTAATTTCCTATCAGCTCAAGACTAGACAGGGACAAACCTTGCCCCTTTAGTACTTAGTATTAGCGATTAGAGGGGAGGTTTGCAACCATGTAACCAATTTGTAATGCCTTTGCTTGGTACATGGCAAGATCTGCTTGATGAATAATCTTCTCAATATCGTCATTATCACTTCGTCGATACTGAATACCGCCGATGCTGACCGATACATAAAGCTCTTTATTTTCATATAAGTAGGCATCGGCAATTCGCATTTGAATCAATTTAGCTAATGTCTTTAACTCTTGAGGTTGCCACTCCCCTTTCAACACAATCGAGAACTCATCCCCCCCAAGTCGATAAAGGGTTCCCGCTTGAGTAAGCAGCGAAGAGATTCGTTTGCTCACTTCAACCAACACGTAATCACCCGAAAAATGACCATGTTGATCGTTTATCTGCTTAAAGCCATTCAGATCCATCATCATCAAAGAGAAGTGTTCATATTTCTCTTGAACCACCTCATCGATAAACCGATTAAATCCGACTCGATTGTAAATGTTGGTCAAGGAATCGGTAATTAACTGTTTTTCTAGGTGTGTTGTTGCTTGTAGCAATCGCTCTTCGTTCTCTTGCAGTGCATGAATGGTCTTTTTTAACCGCACCTTCATAACATCTAAGGAGTCAAAGAGGCTGACAAACTCATGATAGGTTTTTTTAGGGGCCTCAATATCAAAATCACCACGAGAAATTGAGAGTGCGTAGCGCTGAATATCTTGGAAGGGATTAGCCAAAATCAACAGCACCTTACGGCTAAATACTAACGAGATAGCCAACAATACCAATAGGCTTAAAAATAGTTTAGGGTAAAGTTCCGAGTATATATTTTTTAATCGTTTAGAGTCATTTTTTGTCACTACCAAGTAACCAATAACACTATCATCGTTACTAATGCGATACCGTTTATCGTTGTGTTCAGTGGCATCAATATCCGTTATTTGTTCTGCCATTGTGAGATCATACTCGAGTGAGTCTAAGCGAACGGAACTGACATATTCCAGTTGAGAAATGGTATTGACAAGTTGTTCTGCCATCTGCAGATCAAACCGCAATAAAGCATATTTGGCTTGGATAAGTTGGTATTCAATGGTTTCACTATAGTGCTGTTGATATTCACCTTCGGCATCTTCAACGTCTGATGAGATCAGCATCGCTGCCAACAGTAAAAGTGGTACCACCGTGACGATCAGATAGTGAAGTACGATATAGTTTGACAGTTTTTTCATTGGTTAGACGGCACAGTGAAGATTAAGCTTTTGATATAACACAGTATCTTCACCTTTTATTTTGTTGATTAATTGTTTGATAACGCTTATTTCCGCTTGAGAAAGGGCACTATTTAAGCTGTTAACTTTAATAGTAATCACATTCTGTTTCATGCCAAACACCTTATTATTGTGATTCCACACTTGATTCTTTATCTGCATTAGTGCGGCAAAAATGGCGGAATCAGAACGCTTCACCAGTGAAGCAAGTACGGCGTCTGGATAGTGCTCAGAGAGATCGTTATCGACCCCAAAAGCTTGAAGGTTACGACGTTGTGCCGCCTCTATGACTGTGATACTGGCTAATCCGGCGGCAGGAAAAACGATGTCTACACCTTGGTCAAACATCTCCTCAGCAAGCTTGTTTGCTGTTTCTGTATCTTCCCACGACAAGGTACCGGCATTGATGTAGCGTGTGATTAACTCTACATTAGGATTGGCGTCTTTTACACCCACTCGATAACCACATTGAAACTCATTAATAACCGGAATATCCATTCCACCGAGGAAGCCGACACGATCGGTTTTTGTCTTCAATCCTGCTAAAAATCCAATAATGTAAGCCCCTTTGGCGTGATCGAAAGTGATACCTAACACATTGGGAATATCATAACTGACATCCATTGAGATGAATTTTGTTGCAGGGTATTTGGCAGCAATAATATCGAAGCGAGAAATTACGTTTGAGTCTTGAACAATAATAGGATTGTAACCTTGTTGCGCGGCTCTATCTAACTCTTCGACATAACGACTAAGGTCACGTTCTATCCTAACTCGCTCAACATTTTGAGCTGACACTTGCTCAAATTTCTGCACACCACGATCTAAGAGGTGCTGATAACTGCCGGGAACCACGCTCCCTTGATAGATGATGATAGGTTTGAAGTGGGGGTTTGTTTCTGCCCAGCAAGTGCTGATAGAAAAGGTGAAAAATATAAAGATAAATAGCTTACGTAACAACATCTTTGTTCACCCTATGCTCATTGCCATTAACAAAACGCAACTCGCTAGTTTGTAACACTAGCGTATTAGACAGTCAATCAGACTCGGGTTTTGAAGAGAATAAATGAGATGCCAACAGCACTGTGAACGGTAATAAGGCTTTTTAAGTAAAAGGGCTCAATGTCATCACTCTGTTAGGTAAGTAGCTCAGCGTTAGACAGTATCCAAGCGTCTTCATGTTTAATAAAACCCAGCTTCGGGTAATAATCAATGGCGGTAGGTGAAGAGAGAAGCACCAATTGGCACTTGCTACCAAGCTGCTTGATAGTAAGTCGAATCAATTCCTTGCCGATACCTCGATGTTGTGCTTTATCGGCAACGGCAATATCCGACAGATAACACCGATAATGAAAATCGGTTACAGAGCGGGCAACGCCTACAATGGTATCCCCATGCCACGCCGTAATGAGCAAGTTTGAATGTGCAAGCATCCCCTCAATAACAGTGGTATCGTCAAGAGGACGTCTCACTCCAAGGTTAGATTGCTCTAAAAGATGAATGAATTGTGTTGTTGATATGGGTTCATTGATCTTATAAGTAATTCCGCGAGTGCCCTTCATTAAGCGCTCCCTAATCTAAATGGCTTCTTCTTCAACACCCGATTGGTTGTATATTTCTAAAAAGCCCTTTGCTGAAAAAACAAACTTGGCAGTACCATCATACGTTCGGAACTCAACAAATACTTCGTTTTTAAATTGTTCTACGATGTGTACACTTCCCTCTTCCGTTGTTGCGAAAAAATGGTTCCAATCTTCATAACAACTTTGCGAAAACTTAATTAAGGTCTCATTCACATACAGGGGATCATGAGCATAGACACCACTTCCGTTTCTTTCACATACATCGGGTGAGTAGATCTGAACAAATACAATTAACTTTCCATACTGAGAACGTCTTAACGTTGCGTATAACTTGCCATATATGGCTTCTTTTACAGCGTAATACTCACTTTTTGATTTGTACCACTCATCCACTTCACTATCGGCAAAAGCCATTGATGTGCAAACTAAACATAATAATAAAATTAGACTTTTCAAAGGACTCTCCTTTTTATCGCCAAATTAAATTTAACTCTCCCTACCCCCATTAATAGTAGACTCAAATTGCGTGATCTGTATCAAATTATTTGATGGCAATTCACTCATTATGGTTCGTTAACAGCCCACTGGAATGGATCGTTAACTTTTTTAGTATGGTATTCAGCGCCGATTTTTCATCTTCATTCAGAACGGATAACAGCTGCTGTTCTCTCACTAAAGCTTTTGGGATAAGCTGTTGACGCAGTGCTACTCCCTTCTCGGTCAAACTCAATTGGAATGCTCGTTTATCCACAGAGTCTGCTTGCTTGCTGATCAGTTGATTGGCCAACATTCTCTTGATTGCCCGGCTAATGGCCATTTTTTCTAGATTAATCATAGGGGCTAGCGCCTTAGCTGTTAACTGATTATGGCTACCTAACACCGCCAAAACTCGCCACTCATCGCGAGTAAGATCAAACTCACCAGTATAAATCTCAGCCACACAATCGCTAACGATACCTTGCAGTTGTGTCAGTTGATATGGAAAAAAGTGTTCAATATCCAGTGGTCTCTCTGGCTCTTTATTACTCATGAATCTTATCGTCCATCGGTTATATAATTGACAAAGCCCACCCATATAGTAACCTTGGTTACTATATTGACAAAGGAGTTGTTATGATTAAGTTAGAGCAAATACATCATGTTGCGTATCGATGTAACGATACCAAAGAGACCGTAGAATTCTATAAAGAAATGTTGAATATGGAGTTTTTGGTCGCTATTGCAGAAGATAAAGTTCCGTCAACTCAAGAACCTGACCCATATATGCACATATTTTTAGATGCAGGTAACGGCAATATTCTCGCTTTTTTTGAACTGCCTAATTCGCCTAAAATGGACAGAGATCATAATACACCTGAGTGGGTCCAACACATCGCCTTTCAAGTGCAAGATCGCCAAGCTTTGATCGATGCAAAAGCGGAGTTAGAGCAAAAAGGTCTCGAGGTCATCGGCATCACACAGCACGGCATCATTGAGTCCATCTACTTCTTTGATCCAAATGGCCATCGATTAGAGCTAACCTGTTTAACCGGTACACCAGCCCAGCTGATCGAATTAAAACGCGTGGCTCCATTAATGGTTGAAGAGTGGTCAAAAACCAAGAAAGCCCCTAAACACGCTGCTTGGCTTCATCAATAACGGAAACACATCTATCGGTATTAACCTTCTAGTTTTTCGCTAACAGATTGTAACCTGTGGTTTATTGGTCTATTTTTTTACTATTGCCACCACGGAGTTTTGCATTATGAAAGGTATCCTATTTTCTGAGTTTATTGCACTTGTAGAGGAGAAATTTGGATTAGACGTGTGCCAAGAGATGTTAGATCTTAATGACGATGAAGGTATCTATACCAGTGTCGGCAGTTATGATCATAGAGATCTCGTCAAACTCATTATAACACTGAGTCAATTGACGAAGATCTCTATTGAGGAGCTTCAACAAGTATATGGACAAACTGTATTCATCAGTTTATACAACAGTATGCCAAGCTTAGAGGGACAATCCTCCTCTACTTTTGATTTCATTAAAAGCGTTGAAAATTACATTCATATTGAAGTAAAAAAACTCTACCCAAACGCGAACCCACCCAGCTTTAACTTCATCTCTTCAACGGAAAGTGAATTGATCTTGGACTACCTTTCAGCAAGGTGTTTATCTCATGTCTGCTTAGGATTAATTAAAGGGTGTGCAGACCACTTCGATGAAGCGATTAACATTACAATGGCTCCTGTAAATAATGATAACTCACACGTTAGGTTTCACTTGGTACGCTTATAGAAGGGGCCAACATGTCTAATCCTCGCCAAATAAGCCCAGAAAAAGAGATAGAGCTGTTACAGCGAAAAATCAAACGAGTACAAGCGGCTAAAGAGAGTGCGGAACAGCTCTTAGAAGAGAAAAGTCGAGAGCTTTATCTAGCCAAACAGTTGGTCGAAGACTCTCTGGTTGCTGTTCAGCAACGCTCAGAACAAGACATCTCTTTATTACAATTTAAGGCTTATATAGAGTCCTTACTTCTCGATTATAACCAGTTACTACTTCAAAACCCCTTTTCTCCTCATCTCATGCAGCGGTTGGTTAATGACCTTCAAGCGATTGAACAGGTGAAGGGCGTTAGTTTATGTCTGACCACAGATGATCTTGAATCGAAATACCGAACCTTTAATGCCGGTGATTATCAATTACTGACCCAAATTCAAATAAGCAGTAAAGTTAGCATTCAAAGTGATCGGCTAACCTGGCGTGAAAACGGTAATGTAGTTTGTGTTGCCATTCAGTCTAAAGAGAAAATGTTAGGTAACCTCTCTTTTCAACTCAATTCTCCCCTCTCTTGGCAGGGTATTATTGAGAAACAGCTGATTCTATTTGCTGAGATGCTGACTGCTTCCTATGAAAGACAAGCCTTACTGACTCGAACCATCGCTGAAATGAAACGTGCTGAACACTCAGAACAAGCGACCCGAAACTTTGTTGCGATGATCAATCATGAACTAAGAACGCCACTCAATGGATTATTAGGTGCTGCTGATTTGATGACGGACACATCGCTCACGCCATTTCAAAAAACGCTAATAAAAACCATGTTGCAATCTGGAGAACTATTACGTGTCATTATTAATGACCTTTTAGATTACAGTAAAATGAGCGCCGGTATGCTGCGCATTAGTTCCCTCGCTTTTTCGCCGACCGAACTTTGCCAAACCGTTTATAGCTTATTTGCATTTAAAGCCAGTGAACTGGGTATTACGCTCCAATTTGATTATGTAACGCCACTGCCTAACCAGCTCAATGGTGACCCTGATAGAATTAAGCAGATACTGGTAAACTTAATTGGCAATGCCATTAAGTTTACCACTCAGGGATCCATTACCGTTTGTATTCGCTGGCAGGATAGCACGCTCATGTTTTCAGTCACCGATACGGGGTTAGGCATTCCGGATGATAAAATAAAAAGCCTATTTTCACCGTTTACACAAGTGGATAACACCAGTAAAAGAAACTACGAAGGCACCGGCCTTGGCTTGGCCATTTGTAAACAGCTCATTGATATGATGCAAGGAAATATCATCTTAACCTCGACACTCGGTGAAGGCAGTTGCTTTGAAGTATTCCTGCCATTGCCTCTCTCCGAAGAGCCTGAAGAGAGTCATTCTCAGCAAATTCCACCTTTTCCTATTTCAACGTTGTCAGTCTTAATCGCGGAAGATAGTCAGACCAATAGAATGCTGATTACCGCGATTCTTGAAAACCTCAATGTAGAAGCATTTATTGTCAACAATGGTGAAGAGGCTCTGCAATTTCTCGAGGAAAAGTCGGTCGATATTATTTTGATGGACTGTCGCATGCCCATTATGGATGGTTTTGAAGCGACGACTCAACTTCGCACACAAGGTTATATCAAGCCAATCATCGCTTTGACGGCGAGCACAACGCCACTTGAAAGGGAGCGATGCATAGAGTGTGGCATGGATGAGATTGTGAATAAACCCTATAAAAGAGCCGATATACAGAATGTACTCAGTCGATGGGGAGTGACACTAGATCAACAAAAATTGACCTAGATATTCCTATTTACCATTTAGTGGCTAAGCCTGTTCGCCCATTTTCCGTTATGCCCTTTACAGCACGCTTCTTCGGTATCATAAAGAATATGATCATTCACTCTCTTAAGGTTAATAGCGAGACCAAGCAGTTTTTGTTGAATCCGTGCGTTCAGATCATCGAAATAATTACTGCTCTTAAAACTTTCCAATTCCTTGTTGCTCGCAAACACACAGACTATTCTCAGTGATTTAGGAAAATCATCGTAATTCACCCTATGCGTCAGCCACTGAAACCCTTGATACTCTTTTTCCGCACTATCACATACTTCAGTCAGTGCGACTCTCAACTGATTGTCTTTTTTTTTGTCACTTTTTCGCATAACGACACCTTATCCTTATGGTATGTCCTTGCATTATTCAGAGTCAGAATGTCTCAGCCACAGATCGTCGTTCATTGGTTTACTCTTTTTGCGTTTCTTTTTGCCTGTTCCTTCAGCTTTTGCCATCGGCTTAATCGCTTCTAGCAGCGCGTCAGTGATCTCTTCATCCACTTCAAACCCTGCTACTTGTTCACGTTCAAGGCGTATCTTGTTCTTTTTTTCAATGACTATAAAGTGATGGTAATCTTCATAATCAATCAGCGACAGCGCCAAACCCACTTCACCAGCACGACCACTTCGACCAATGCGGTGCATGTAATCTGAAGGGCTTCTCGGTAAGTTAAAGTTGATCACCACTGGCAGCTTTTCGATATCAAGACCACGTGCAGCGATGTCTGTTGCAATCAATACCTCTATCTCACCCGCTTTAAAGGCTTCTAACACACGGCTACGTGCCCCTTGTCCTTTGTCACCATGAAACACATCCGCTGCAATACCACGTTTAGCAAGCTTGTCCGCTAGGTGCTCACAGTTGTTTTTTGCATTAACAAAAATAAGGGCTTGTCGCCATTGATGCTCGGTAATCAAATGTGCCAACAACGCCGTTTTTTCACCTTTATTCACGGTAAAAACACGTTGTACTAAAGTACTGCTATCCGCACTTTGCAATTGTATCTCAATCGGATCGGTAAGCAGCTGTTCAGTAAGAGCTTGTACTTGCTCAGGAAACGTCGCTGAAAAGAGTAACGTCTGCTTTTTCGTTGGCAATAGTGCTAATAGTTCAGACAACTCCTCGGTAAAGCCTAAACTTAACATTCGATCCGCTTCATCAAGCACTAAGGTTTTTACTCGATCGAGCTTAACGGCATTACTGGAGATCAAATCGAGCAGACGACCTGGCGTTGCCACCAAAATATCAGTGCCTCCTCGTAGGGCGAGCATTTGGGTATTGGCTGAGACACCACCAAACACGGAGACCGTTTTGATCTCACCATTGAAATGCACCGCATACGATTTAATACTGTCAGCAACTTGTTTGGCGAGCTCACGTGTAGGCACCAAAATCAGATCAGTCACATAGTTACCTTTACTGCTTTTGTTACGTGCTGAATGGTCAAGTTGTTGAAAAAGTTGCTGTAAGAGAGGCAGTGCAAAGCTGGCTGTTTTACCTGAACCTGTATTGGCCCCTGCAATGACGTCACGTCCCGCTAATATGCTTGGAATAACCTTCGCTTGGATTGGCGTAGGCTGTTGATATTCCAACTCAGTTAATCGAGCAAGTAGAGGAGAAATAAGGCCAAGTTCGGTGAAACTGGCAGACATTGTGGCAGAGGTCATGACGATAAAGGGCTCAAAGCTAAGATAATAGCCCGCTATGTTAGCGTATTAAGATAAAAAATACCCCTAATTAAGAGGCACAATTATTGTTGGGATTACAGTACTCCACGTTCCATCTGATCAAGCTCAATCGAATCAAACAGTGCTTGGAAGTTCCCTTCTCCAAACCCGCTGTCATTCTCTCGTTGGATCAGCTCAATGAAGATAGGTCCAAACAGATTTTTAGTGAAAATTTGCAGTAAGTAGGTTTGATCCGCTTGGCTATCGACTAAGATTTGATATTTTTTAATCTTCTCTTTGTCCTCTTTGACCCAAGGTACGCGATCAAAAACCGTTTCATAATATTCAGGAAGTATATTAAGCGTCTGTATCGAAGATTTGTCCAGTTTCTCAACCGATGAGACTAGATCACGACTTAAAAAGGCTAAGTGTTGCACTCCCGGTCCTTTATATTCATCAAGGTACTCATCAATCTGATTATTGTTATCATCTTTTCCTTCATTGATTGGAATACTGAAGGTTTTGCAAGGTGATTGCAGTGCATAAGAGATTAAAGCCGTCTTCTGTCCTTTGATATCAAAGTAACGAACTTCGGTAAAACCAAATACCTCTTTGTAGAAATCAGCCCAATATTGCATGGTGCCTTTTAAGACATTATTGGTCAGGTGGTCTATCGCTAAAAAACCTTTCTCTTCGACATAATTTGGATCCGCTATCTCTTCAAAATCCTCTTCATAGATGGAACCTTTCTCGCCCCAATTATCAATGAAATAGATCAAACTATCACCAATGCCATAAATTGCTGGATAAGGGAGGTCTTTATGAGTCGCATCGCTGGCGGGTTTCGCGCCACGTGTTACAGCAGTATCAAACGCATATTGGGCATCATCAACACGCCATCCCATAGAACAGATAGCTGGACCATGCTGTTTTGCAAATTTATCAGCAAAGCCCCCCTTTTGATTGTTCAACAAGAAGTGAATGTCATTTTGATGATAGTAACTGATCGCTTTATCTTTCAGTTTTTTCGTTTTTGAAAAACCAAAATCGGTAAACACACGATGCATAAATGCAGTGTCTGGGGTGGCGTACTCGGTAAACTCAATTCCGCATAGCCCTAATGGATTATCACTATTCATCTAGTTTTCCTTTCATTCAATAGTAGTATCAGTTGTTACTAGTATTGATGAATTAACGGTGAAATAGTAATTATCGGCCAAAGTAGACACGAACAACTTAGCAACATTTTCGTAACATTAACGGTACGATTTTACAGGTAAGTGATGACATTCTTAATTTGTATTGCGTGCAGCGTGCTCTGGTGACGTTAAGTGTACGAAATGGTTTACATCCCCGTTAAATGACAAAGTCAGTCGGCTCAACATCGATGTCACCATCTTTTAACTCAATCACTTCAATTCGGTTTCTTCCTGAATATTTGGCCTTATAGAGCACTTTATCCGCTGCGGTAATGATCATACTCGGATCGGATCCTTTTTTAGGCGCACAAACACACAGCCCAATACTGATGGTGACAACATCCGACACTTCTGAAAATTTATGTGGGATCTGCAGGTCCTCAATGGCTCGGCGACACATTTTAGCCACAGGCATGGCATTTTCAGTTTCCGCTAAAATCAACGCAAACTCTTCACCACCATAACGCGCCAAAAGGTCACTCGGGCGATGTATTAGTTGGTTCAAACGATGTGCAATGGCTTTTAAACACTCATCACCTTGCGGGTGGCCATAGTGGTCGTTATAAGGCTTAAAGAAATCAACGTCTAACAAAATAAAGGCAATATGACTCTTATTTCTAATCGCTCTTTTCCACTCTTTGCTTAACACTTCATCCATGTACCTGCGGTTAGAGATCCCCGTTAAGCCATCGACTCGGGTTAATATCCTCAGTTGTTTATTCGCTTCGTTCAATTCACAGGTCTTTTTTATCACCACTTTTTGAATCAGAGCTGCTCGATTAACCATGATATAGATGTAGAGAGCAACAAGTCCTGTGAACACAACCCCTACAATAAAGATGGTTTCTGGCAAGATAGTGCGACGGTCACTGACGTATTTAATGGTTGGTTTAGCAATGATGCTCCATTTTCGTCCCCACAACTCTGGTAACTCTTTGCGATAACGAATACTTTTGTGTTTTGCTATTCCGGTGCGGGATTGATAGCTGATTAAATTTTGCGGCTCAGAAACCGTTTCATCCACCAGATCCATATCGATACCTAACGCACTGCCTGATAAAGCTGAGCGTTGAAAAATATCATTAATTCGATATACCCCTATCACAAACCCTCTCAGGTTCTGCTGGCGATGCTTTCCTGTGTCATAACTTCCTCTGTATACAGGATAAAATGCTAAAAAGGCGACCTTAGAATCACGGTCTTGCACCAGAGTGACCTTCTCGGATGCGACCGGTTTTGCTCTGCTTGCCGACTCCTCTAATGATTTAAAGCGGGTCGGATTTGATGCTAGATTAAAACCTACCGCTTTTTCGTTACCAGCATGCGGCTCGATATAATAAACGGGGTAGTACTCTTCGGCATCTTTGGTTGCGACCATTTCTCCGTTTTCTGAACGCTCTGTCAGTTGGTAGTCCGGAAGGTAGATTTGAATTTCATCGATATAGCGTTCTTTGTCTGATGCATGAATCCTAGGAACCCATTCGACAGCATGAATAGAGGGGTGTCTGGTTAAGATGCTTTGCGCTTCTGTCTTAAAACGAGTGTACTTAGCGCTGTCACGCCCCTTAAATAGGATCGCGAGTGAACGCAGAGCTTCAAAATTGAACAGCACTTCTCGATATAATGAGGCGGCTCTTTGATCGACATCTTTACGAAATTCAAGGGTGATAGCTTTCGACTCGGCACTATAAAAAAGAAAGCTACTCACCGTCGTTAACGTCATGCCAACAACTACAACAAAAATGAGAAAAAAACTGATTTTTTTATCTGAAGCCATGAAAACCTTACTCGCAATGACACTATTATTACTATAGCAGTTAATTTGGTACTAGATACCTACTGTACCAGTAATCAAAAGGTTAGGTATAAAAAAAGCCAGTATTTCTACTGGCTTAATGGTTTATTTTATTGTCCTGTAGCTATTCTACTTCGATTGGACCACCAAATGACGTTACTGGCGGAACTTTCCCAGTGAATTTCTCAAAACTGACCAAACAGGTATTTGCACTTGTTGCCTGCGCGAGTTCTGAACTTGGGATATCTTGAGTTAAGGTATTTGGATCGCCATAGGTATCCATTGCGCCTACTTTTTCACTCATCGGCCCATACCATGCCCCCTCTTCGATACGAATAACCCCTTGAGAATAGCTGTCAGTCACCACTGCGCCCGCTAACAGTTGTCCGCGGTCATTAAAGACACGAACCAGATCACCACTCTTGATCCCTTTTGCTTTAGCATCAATCGGGTTGATATAGACAGGCTCACGACCTTTCACAGCGTACGTGGCACGTATCTCTTCCGATTCACACATCTGCGAGTGAAGGCGCTTGTCTGGGTGGCAAGACTGTAACCAGAATGGGTGCTTCTTCGATCCCGGTCCACCATGCGAACGCTCACTTTTCTCAAACCACATTGGGTGACCTTGGCACTGCTCATAACCGAAACGGTCAATCTTACGACTGAAGATCTCGATAAAGCCAGATGGTGTACCCAGTGCATTGATCTCAGGATCTTCGCGGAAATCAGCGTGACGAACCCAAGGTTTACCTTGACCAAAGTCGAGAACACCCAATTTCCAGAATTCCGCAAATTCAGGCATCTCAAACTTGCCTTTGTTCGCAGCACGACAGTCGTCATACAGTGATTTAACCCACTCCATCTCGTCCATACCACGAGTATATTGCTCCTGCTTACCAAAACGGCGTGATAACTCAGTAAAGATATCAAAGTCAGATTTCGACTGGTATAGCGGATCCACCAATTTCTGCATGGCCAATAGACCACGACCAGAATAGGAACCGTAGATATCAATATCGTTACGTTCCCACTGCGTACAAGCTGGTAGCACGATATCAGAGAAACGACAGGTTGCCGTCCAAGCAAAATCAACCGTCACGACCGTTTGCAGCTTTTGGAACGCCAGCTTCATACGGTTGCGATCTTGGTGGTGGTGCCATGGGTTATTTCCACTGATCACCATCATTTTGTAGTCCGGAAGTTTCACTTTAGAACCGTTGTACTTAATCTCTTTACCCGGCTCTAACAGACAATCAACCCAGCGTGCGACAGGAATCGTTCTGCTGTAGCCGTTGAAGTCATTATTATCCCATTTTGGCTTCTGTCCTTGGTCAACGTTTCGAGGGAAACCACCCGGTGCAGCAAAGCCAGTCGATGGGACACCAATACCGCTATAGTGGTGGCCATAAGAGACACCACCGCCTGGAAGACCAATTTGTCCAACCATGGCAGCAAGTACCGCTCCCATCCAGTATGGCTGTTCACCGTGCTCTTGGCGTTGAATACACCAGCCAAATAGAATTTGTGTACGTTCTGCAGCCATCATGCGGGCAAACTGACGGATCTGCTCAGGCGTTACCCCACAAATTTCAGCGGCCCACTCTGGAGTTTTCTCTACTTTATCTTTGGTGGTTCCCAGTACATATGGCATGAAGTCATCAAAACCTAAACAGTAGGTATCAATGAATTTTTTATCGTAAAGATCTTCAGTGTATAGCGTATGAGCCAACGCCAGCATGAAGGGTACATCAGTTTGCGGGTTGATGTAGAAGTGCTCATTCTCTAAATAACGCTGAGTTTTGTTCTTAACCGGATCCACAGAGATAACATTAATCTCACCTTGAGCTACTTTCTCTTTCAGCTGCTCAAGGTATGGGTAAGACTCATGCGTTTCACAGTTCCAACCTACCTGTAGGTTTTTCACTGGATCGGTAGCCCAGAGAATGACGTTTTTACTGTTATCTAGAATCTCAGACCAAGAGGTTCCCTGTGCATAGACTTCCGTTGACCCTAACACATACGGTAAGATCGTTTGACCTGCACCCGTTGAGTAGTCGCCTACTTTAGTAATGAAGTTACCATGCATACCAACAGCACGTTGCATGTGACTGGTGCAGCTGTGGAACTGACCCGTTTGACGCCAGCCAGTTTGACCAGCATGCAACGCCCAAGGGCCATAATCTTTTTGAACTCGCTCAAGTTCACGGTAGAAAAGATCTAACGCTTCATCCCAAGTCACACGAATAAAACGATTGTTACCGCGAGTTTCTCCGCTGTATTTATGCTTCTTTAACCAATCTAAACGAACCATAGGGTAACGAACACGGCTTGGGCTATAGATAATGCCTTTAATACCATTGATCATCTCTGTTGGGTGCTTATCCAACTCTAGCGGCTTAATCTCTTGTACTTTACCCGCATAGATATGGGCACGAAATGCCCCCCAATGTGAACCCGATACTTTCCAGGTACCCGTTGTTTCTGCTGCGTTGGCTTTTGAAGCCATTAATAGACTTGGACCGATAACCGACACAGCACTGGTGGTAGCAACACCTTTTAAAAAACTTCTTCTGCTTATAGACATATTCTGTTTAACTCCATCAATGCTTAGTGTTGGTCAGAGAAATCTGACGAGTGCTTTTGAAGGTACTTCAACACTAACGCTTTACTGTCGGTATCAAAGTTAACGAATGCCATCATACCGTTGAACATACCCGGCCAAGTGTTGGCGTCAAAATGCGCTTCTGCTGGTTGTGTGTGACACACTGAACAGTTGGTTTTGTAAGACTGCTCCGCTTGGTCCCAGATAGGCTGCACATCGCTAAGCAGTGCCTCTTTCTTCATCCAAAGTTTTGCTTGAATACGTTGCCAAGGTAGACCCGTTAAATCATCCTCTTTGGTTTCAAACTTCTCAATAATCGCATCGTTTTGCGCTGTCTCTTTAAGCAGAGAGCCGACGGCAATGTTCAGACCGAAATCTTCTTGAATAACACGGCCGAAACCTTTCAGTTTACGCCAACCTGCTACTTCAACTTCAATGGCATCTTTCGTTTCAGATATCACAGTGACACTTGAGGCTGGGTTCAGTAAACCTGCTTCTACGGTCATTGCTTTATCTTCATATAGTGGAAGATGACGAACACTGACGTAACTTTCACCATCACTGTATTTAGTATTACTGGCCAATTGCTCGAGTTCGCCAATCATGCCTCCAGAGCTGTCCATATCTTTAGGAAGGTGGTGAGCGATACCTTTGTGGCAATCTAAACAGCTTTGATCTCGCTCTTTAGCTTGCTTCATCTGAATACGGGCGGTTGGTTTCATTTTATCGAAATCCATACCATCGTAATCATGACAGTTGCGGCACTCCAAAGATTTGTTGGCACTAAAACGTTCCCACTCATGTTGAGCTAGGATAATACGGCGTTCTTCGAATTTCTCTTGGGTATCAATGCTTCCAACTAGGTGAGCAAACACCTCTTTGCTCGCTTGCATTTTACGCGCAATTTTTGATGTCCACTCGTGTGGAACGTGACAATCAGGGCACGTTGCACGAACACCAGAGCGGTTTTTATCGTGAATGGTACCTGCGTATTCTGGCGCGATATTATCGGCATGGCAGCCTACACAAAACTCTTCGGTGTTAGTGGCTTCAAGCGCGGTGTTAAAACCACCCCAAAAGATGACACCTGCAACGAAGCCGCCAAGAGTTAACACACCTAAACTGATATGGACACTTGGACGAGCAAACGTCTGCCAAGCTTTGACTAAAAAGGATTTCATTATGTTCTCACTTCTAAAATGATTATCAATGTAATAGAGATCAAGTAGGGATTAACCGCCATGCCCAGGAAGCCCGAAGAACAGCTCCTGCATAAACCAGACGGAAAAACCATAAGCGCCAACGACACCAACACTAAGAATGGGGAAGAGGATCACGGTAATGAAAAAGAAGGCACGCCATTCATTGGCGCGTGTTTCAGAAGTTACATTGCTCATTATCTAACCTTTTACTTACGCTTTTATGAAGCGTTTATAGATTTACTAACTCTAAACAGTGGCGTTTAAAATTAACTTTATTCCGTAAATATAGACACCCTGTCCAACTCTTGTCTGTATTTTTAAGAAAAATTAGATAATTCTTATGATAAAAACAGAAACCGCTCATAAATGAGCGGTTTAATTAGTCCTTTATAGCAATTATACCATTAGTTTATAATTTTAGAGGTATGATCTAAATCAACATTCTCGTGATTGATTTTAGCTGTAAATCCTTTCAATCCAACTACATGGACATGCTCTCTGTCTTTAAAGATCTTACGAACTAGCTTATAAGTGGTTCCCTGTTCTGGGCT
The DNA here is from genome assembly GCF_050337105.1 of Aliivibrio kagoshimensis. Classification (NCBI taxonomy): domain Bacteria; kingdom Pseudomonadati; phylum Pseudomonadota; class Gammaproteobacteria; order Vibrionales; family Vibrionaceae; genus Aliivibrio; species Aliivibrio kagoshimensis. The sequence continues at coordinate 164,345 of NZ_JAKJSQ010000003.1, read as the reverse complement.
GATGTTCTCAGGTGCTGCAATCATGAGCTGCATGTCTAAGCGATCACAGAGATCAAACAGCGTAGTGATGGACTTACCATCTAAACGTGCGGCCTCATCCAAGAAGAGTAGACGACATGGAAGCAGTTCTTTACTTCGCAACCGGCGAGATTCTTCTTCCCAACTCTGAATCACCATTAGAAGAATCGATTGACCCGTGCCTATCGCTTCCCCCGTTGAGAGTGCTCCAGACTCGGCCTTTAACCAACCATCTGTGCCACGGTTAACTTCGATACCTAAATCCAAATAGTTACGGTAATCGAGTAACTCTTCACCCAACACTTGTGGAGAGCGTTGCCCTACCTCTATGTGCGGATTCAGACGTTGGAATAACTTAGCCATCGCTTCAGAGAAAGTGAAACGTGCATTGTTAAACAGATCTTGATGCTGTTCACGGTTTTCGGACAGTCCCGCTAATAACGTTAAATGTGTTTCACGGATGTCTACATTCAAACGTACCCCGGTAACTTGACCAAAGCCGATACTTGAAAGCCCTTGGTTTAGCATGCGGATACGGTTCTGCTCGCGCTGGATGGTTTTGCGGATAATCAAAGCTGCACTCTCTGAACTGATAGAGAGGCGGTTCTCACGTTGAGTCAGCTCTTCTGTCAACCTTGCTAGTTCTACTTCCATCTCTTCAATCGCTTCAACCGGATCATCAGTGTGAATGATGTCTTGTCTGATGCGTTCCCGAAGGTGTTGATAGACGGCGATATAGAATAATACTTTGCGTTCAGGTCTCGCATTATCTTCAGATTGACGCAGTGCATCGCGCAGATCATCATTATCTGACACCGCAATTCGTAGCGCCCCTAATGATTTATCCGACATAGACCGCAGCTCACCTGCAGATAAATAAGCCAGTTCGCGGCGATGTAGGCGGCGCTCAACATCATTAGCTCGTGCTAATTTCAACACTGAGCACCAACTCGCTTTGGCGTTCACCACAAATTTGCGATGTTCTTTATACTCTTTTTCTACTTTACGAAGCTGTTTCAGTGTCGATTTGATCTCTAACTCATGTGCCGTATTGCTCTTTTCTATCTCACTACGACGTGCTCTAGAGCTGTGTAGGCGCTGATTTAATTCATCACGCCGCTGCTGAGCACGATCTTGGGCTTGATGATCAGCGTGTACTCCGAGCTCTTGAAGTTCGCGACTAAACTCTTGAATGGTTTCTAACTTGGCTTGATGCGCACTTTTTAACGACGCCATTAACTGGCTGTATTGGCTGTTTTGACTGCGAACCTGTTTTAACTGCGCGCGATTCTGAGTACGAGTGAGCTCGGCCGTTACCAATTTACGTTTAAGCTGTTCATTCAGTTCGCTGCTCTTTCCAACAAGCTCGATGGAATCGGCATAGGTAAAGTGCTGGCGACGTTCAACCACATCAGCAAGTGCAAACAGCTGAGCTTTACGTGTTTTTAACGCCGTTTCCGTATTTCTATAGTTTACTTGCAACGCGTCAAACTGCTCAGGATCGGTATCCAGAGCATGTAATAGGTGCTCAAGTTCCCTCACTGACACTGCGTGCTGTTTGGTGAACTGCTCAGCGTCACTTAAGGTATCGAGCTGGCTCTCTAGCGCTTTAAAACGTAACTCTACAGACTCATCTTCAAGCAGACCAACCACAGGAGCAAGTTTACTGAGCAGAACCAACGCGTCACGACTGGCCACTAACTGACTGCGGTGTTGTTGCTCTTTACTGACAAGTTCACTCATTTGGCGTACGAGTTTACTCTGTTTTTCATACACCGATTTCAATTGTTGCTCGGGATCTGGAGTAAAAGCTAACGCCAAATGGGTTGAGACAAAACGGTTGAAACTCTGATAGAGACGCTGCATTTTTTGTGAATCAAACGCCGCTTTTACAAACCGCTCTGCCACGTCATCATGCTCTTCGCGTAGCAGTTCTAAACGCTGTTCACGCGCGGCACGACCAAAAATAGGTATCTCAGGGAAACGAGAATAGCGAAGCTGACGATCATTGAGATGCACACAAACAGCATCTTCCAGTTCGACCACATCAAACACGCTATCATCAAAAGCATCAACATCCCCTTCGATGACATAAAGATCATCAGGGCAGTCATCCAAGTCCCCCAGTTTTTCTTTAATTCCTTTAAGATCAGATACAATGACCGCATGACGAGCTGGGCCGTACATTGAACTAAAATAGGCAGCATCATCAATGCTTATATCATCATAAATCTCAGATAACAGAACACCGCCTAAAGAGTCTGCAACCCCTTTCAGGCCGGCATCAGCGCTGCCTCCCGGTGCGGCCAAACGTTCAATCTCTCTCTCTAACTCACTCTTTGCAATGGATAAACGATCTTTTTCACTTGATAGTGTTCGCTCTTTTTCTGAGGTGAATTGCAGCTGCGTCATGACTGACTCACTGTCAGGAAGGTCACTGCCACACTGTTCGGTTAACTGTTGTAGACTGTCATTGGCGGCGATCCATGCTGGAGCATGTTGTTGTAACGTCTGGATCTGTTGCTGAAGTTGTTGTTCTTCACGCTTCATATCGCTACGTTGCTCAATGATTGTCTCTTGCGTCTGTTGCAGAGTAGCAACTTTCTCTTCATGACCTGCTTGCTCTTCCGAAAGCTGCCATTCACTGTTGATTTCAATATGAAAGCGTTTGTTATACTCCGCTGAAATTTCTGTCGCTTGTCGAGCGTTTCGAACGGAGCGTTCAAGATCACGGTACTGTGATTTAAGCTGCTCAGCGTGCTCCGTTACCCCTTTAAGCTCTCTGGCTTTGTCAATAATCGCCACCGCAGCCTCTTTCGCTTCTCCACGCTCTATCGAGCCTGTGATCGAAATAATAATCTCTAAACCGCGCTCAAATTGACTTACTGCAGCTGAAGACATGTCAACTTTATGCTTAAGTGCTAATAAGGCATTGGTTTGGATCCCCTCTTGCTGCTTAAACTCCGCTTGAAGCGATCCTACGTTGTCCTGATTTAACTTGTGACCCTCACACAGTTGCTGAGCGTTGTGCAGTGCATTAACCGCTTGTTGATATTGCAATGCTCGAGTCTGCTGTACATCAAGCGCTTGCTGATAATCGGCCAATTGCGTTTTGAGGCTGTCGACCTCCTCTTCACTCATTTGCGACTGTTCTTCGGCGGCAAGAAGTTGCTCTGTCGCCTCTTCAACAATCATCACCTGCTCTTCAAGTCTCTCAGTTAATTCTTCAAGATCCTCTTGGTAACGCTCAACTTTCTCTTGTTGACGCACTGCCGTTTGAACCAGTTGTAAATGGTCAGACGCGGCTTGGTGATCTTGCTCCAGTCCTTCCTCTTGTTCCATCAATTGCTCAAGCTCTGTCTGCCCAACATCGAGTTGAGAGCTGTGAGAAAGCAGGCTGTCACGAGACGCCATTAACTCAACACGATGGCCAAGGGTTCGGTCTAACTTATTGCGGCGCTCGTTAGCATGACGCATGTAGTCTGCGGCCACATAATGGGTTGATTCAGTAATCAGATGTTTAAACAGATCGCGATCTGATTGGGTCACTTTAATCGCTTCAAGCGTCATGCGGTTTTCGCGAAGCGCCGCTTCCATATCTTGAAAGGCCTTTTTCACCCCACCATTCTGTGGCAACAGGTAATCACGCAGTGAACGCGTTATCGCACTAGAGATCCCACCATACAACGAGGCCTCAATTAGGCGATAGAACTTAGAACGATCCGACGTATTTCGAAGTTTTTTCGGCAATACACCAAATTCGAACATCTGCGCATGGTAGTCCGCGACTGAATTAAACGCTTTAAATTGCACGCCTTCATAGTGAGCAACCACCTCTTTCACTTCATTAAGCTGACGGACTCTTGCTTGATTGTTTGATACCGTTTCAATCAGTACTTCCGTGGGTTTCACATGACTGGGTAATCCATGAATCACAAATGGCTTGATATCAACTTTTTTATCTCGTCCCGCCACTTGCTGCAATTTAACAGCAAACAGAATGCGCTGTTTTCTTGAGTTCACAATATCTAATGTGGCGTAACAAGCTCCCGGTTTTAGCTTGCCATGCAGTCCTTTATCTCGTGACGCTTGCGAGCTACCAGCTTCAGTAGTATTTCGAAAGTGAAGTAAGCTCTGATCTGGGATAAGGGTTGTAATAAACGCCGCCATGGTGGTCGATTTACCCGCACCGTTACCACCAGATAGGGTGGTAACAAGGTTATCGATATCAAATGTGCGGGCAAAAAAGCCATTCCAATTGACCATCGTTAATGATTGATATTTACCACGTTCAATCATGCTCATGCTTCACCTTCCACTGCGTTTTTTTCTGTTGTGTCTTCTGCTAAATAGTCTGTCTGTTCAAGCAGATCTAACTGGTCTTCTTGCTCGGCATTCTCTGTTTCGAGCTCATGGTGTAAATCGAGTGTTGATTGGCTGTGCGGTTGCTGATGAACAACCACGGCTTCTCCGTCTCGGATAAGGCGTAATTGCGCATCACGAACATCGTCTCCAATTCTCACATCGGCCCCAAAGCGAAACACCGCTTCACTGATTCTAAATTTTCCATTTTCACCAACCGGCAGTACCATTCCTAATCGGCGTAAGCGGCGTAACGACGTTTTCACTTTGTCGTACAACTTCTCACGATCAAGATCTGATCCGGTGGCACGGTTGGTGACCAATCTCATTAATTTCTTTTCATCAGAGAGTGTTATTAGTTCATCAAATAACTCTTGATTGGTGAAAATACCTTCATGGGCCAATCGCTCTGGGCTTAAGTATAAAAAGCAGAGCACTTTACCCACTAACATATCTAACTCAGCCAATACACTTCGACTGATCAATGAGGTTGAACGTGGACGTAGATAGAAAAACCCTTCTGGTGCTTTGACGAGTTCAGCGTGGTAGCGTTGATAGAAAAGCGCTAATTCACTGTCAAACTCAACTAAAAATCCATGATTATCTAAGTCATCTGTTGAGATATGTCGACCCGCACGTAATAAGCTGTCTAGCTCTGGGAAAAGCGGGTTTGCAATTGCTTGTGCCAGTTTTTCAGGCATGAAATCTTCAATATTTGTCAATGACATTTGCTTGTACCTTCGCACCAAATTTATTAATAGATTGCCAGATTGGCTGTATCGCTTTCAAATCAGACTCGGAATAGCCTAGGCGCACAGCATGATCAATAATAATTCTAGCCAAATCAAAATGTTGGCTTTGTGGGTGCTGGTTTAAGTAATCCTTTAACACCCCACTTAACTCAATAGGAGCACCGGTTAACTTGTGCTGCTCTAACCTCTGCTCAATCTGCAAGGCGAGCTGTTCATTCACCACCGTTAGCTCTTCATACTCAACCTCGTCGGGAAGGATTCCCGTCACCTCTTCATCTCGTAGGATCAACGCATCATCACGCAGGTCTCTGAGTCTTTCCGCATCTGCGTAGGTTAAATACCATGGTGCCTCAAGGTAATCACCGATCGATTGTCTTAATCTTTGGCTAAACGCTCTATTTTTATCCATGTCGATAGCAGTACGAATAAACTTATGAACATGACGGTCATAACCTATCCAGAGATCGATTGCTTGTTGTCCCCAACTGACAATTCGATCCAGCTTCATCTGGAGTGAATAGAGTAAGGTTTCAATAAATTCCAGCTCATTCACACCATAAACGAGTTCTTGGATATCCAAGAGTTGAGTTTGTAGTTGATCACCCGCCGCTTGTAGAGAGTCTTGCAGCTCTCTTAACGTACCAGACGTTTCATTAAGCAGATGTTCACAGCTAGAGATCGCTTCGCGCCAGTTTTGATTAAGCAGCTCGGCGATGTCATTTTTGACCTCTTGCTGCTGTTCGTCCATGACACGTTGGTTCAGATCGATACGGTCGAAAATCTCACCGACGCTGTATTTCAGCACCGCATAGACGTTAGTGCGCCAAAACTGCTCCGACCCACCAGTAGTGGCAGAGTTCACCGCTTTTTGAATCTCGTCAGCCGCCATAGTTAACTGAATCGACAGTTTTAATGTTGAGAACTGACGGTGTCTAACGTAATAATCGGTAATACCAATCGCCAGTGGCGTGAGTCGATAGATACTTGCACCTTCTGTAGACTCACCACTAAAACGGCTAACCAAACGCTGACGAACTAACTCATTAATGGCGTTGTTTGCTCTAAACACTAAGGTGTCATTAGATTGTTCAAACATCTCACTCACGATCTTAAACGCGTCATGCAGCTCGCCTTCGCCGAGTTCTTCGTCATACCTTTCATTACTTAATACTGCGATTGCTAATAGAAATGCCAATCTCTCTGGGGGCAAATTCAATGAGAGATCTTGTTGCTTAACCCAACCAACCATTTCGTCAATGGAGTGATCAGGCATAGCCGTCGAAAACTGACTCATTCTGTTTCCTTTACACACTTATTTGTTATTTTTTATTACTCTCATGCGGCTTTTGAGCCCACACATGAATGTAACGGCCAAGAGACAGATACGGCTCTTGACGACAAAGTTTTTGCTCTAATAACAGCACATCGTCTGCAGTATAATCGCCGTTATACTCCATATTGCCGATATAATCATTAAAGCACCGGATCCCTGATTTTCCTTGAATATCAAACCCTGCGTCTTCAATCCACGAATACACATCTTCAGGTTTTAATCCTTTTTGCGGCTGTAATTTAAACCGTTTTCTATGTGGCATATCATCCAAAACATGCGGAATATTACCGCAGACCACATTCTTGAAAACCAATCCATGGTGGTTGTAAAACATAATGGAGATAACTCCACCAGGTTTAATGTGTTGCAATAAAATATCCAACGCCTCTTTTGGTGAGGCGAGCCACTCCATAACCGCATGAAACAGAACGAGCTCAAAAGGTTCGGAAATATGCTCACTGATCCCTTGTACCGGGCTGTGAATAAACTGATATTGGTTAAGCAGCCCATTTTGCGCAATAGATTGCTGCGCCAACTTAATCATTTCAGAAGAGAGATCACATAACGTAACCTCGTGCCCTCGTGCAGCAAGTTTTTGAGACAATTGCCCTATCCCGCCGCCGGCGTCTAAAATACTTAGGGGTAAGGGTAGGTGCTCTAATTGCGACAGTATTTGCTCAATATCTTGCCAAACAATCGTTTGGCGAATATCACCCTTTTCAGAGCCATAAATGTTTTTGGCAAATTTGTGCGCAATATCGTCGAAATTTCGGTCTATAATCAAGGCAGTTAAGTTATGATGTTCTATTCGGTCGCTTATTGTCTCATATGCTCTGTAGGAATACAGTCTTGTAAGCTCTTTTCGCATTCAATTGATGGATTTTCGGTCTACGTAGTATGTTTGAACTAAAAAAAACGCTCTCTTCACTTCTTATGCCCCTACCAGCACTATTAATTATAGGTATTTTAGGGTTATTACTGCTGTGGTTTACACAGCGAAAAACCATGGCTTCTTGTTTATTGTCGCTCTCAATACTCGGCCTCTTTGTTCTCTCTTTTCAACCCTTCTCTACCAGTATGTTAAAACCACTAGAGAGAGAGTTTCCAACGTTCTTACCTACCGATGAACCTATTGAGTACATTATGGTACTTGGAAATGGCCATGTTGTAGATGATGAAATATCACCAGTCTCAGAATTGAGTCGAGCCGCATTGATGCGTTTAGTCGAAGCGATACGAATTTATCGCATGTACCCAGGGGCAAGATTGATCCTCTCTGGTTACGATGGTGGTTCCAGTGTTAGCCACGCGAGAATGATGGCTAAGGTCGCGTTATCACTTGGCGTAACCAAACAGAGTATCGTTCTTCTTGAAACGGCTAGAGACACTTGGGAAGAGGCTCGTCAAGCGGCAGTATTTGTACAAAATAGTAGAATGGTTCTGGTCACTTCGGCCAGCCATATGCCACGTGCTATGTATGAATTTAGAAGTGCAGGGATCGAGCCTATTCCAGCGCCAACTAACTATCTGGCCCATTCGGCCATCAATCAACCTTGGGAGCGATACTTTCCTAAAGCACTCTACTTAGAGCAATCTGAACGGTATTGGTATGAGAAGCTTGGTCAATGGTGGCAGCAGATGCGTGATTCACTGAGTGATGCCAATGACATGCAGACAGAGGTAGTTGAGATTGCCCCTCAGGCTGACACTGCGAACATCATCACAGAGAGTAATTGATCACTCATCACTGCCAGCCAAATACAAAAAACCAGAGCAAAAGCTCTGGTTTTTTTATGGCATAATCACCTATCGCTGACTAATGATTTGGCACACTTGTGCTAAATCTTCAGGAGTGTCCACACCTGCTGGAGGCGCTTCACTGGCAACCGCAACATGAATTCGCTCTCCATACCATAATACCCTTAGCTGCTCTAAGCATTCGATCTTTTCAAGAACACTCGGCTGCCAATTGATGTAGGTATTAATGAAACCGGCGCGATAAGCGTAAATTCCGACATGTCTTAATAACGGTGAGCTTATCTGAACAGGTTGTTGGGAAAAATTATCACGATCCCAAGGTATCGTTGCGCGACTGAAATAGAGCGCAAATCCCTGTTCATCAGTGACCACTTTCACTGCATTTGGATTAAACACTTCATCCTGATGCTCAATCTCAACTCCTAACGTAGCCATAGGTGCTGAGACAGCAGCCAAATTATCGGCGACTTGACGAATAATAGCGGGTGGAATTAACGGCTCATCACCTTGCACGTTCACCACGATTTGATCGTCGCTGATATTAAATTTTTCGATCACTTCCGCTAAACGTTCAGTTCCAGACTGGTGATCTGGCGAGGTCATGCAGACTTCACCACCAAAGGCGCTAACCACCGACGCTATTCGTTCATCATCAGTAGCAATAATCACTTGCTCTGCTCCAGCTTGGCAAGCTTGCTCGTACACCCACTGGATCATAGGTTTTCCGCAGATATCAGCGAGCGGTTTTCCAGGCAGTCTGCTAGATTGATAACGAGCAGGAATAATGACAGTAAACGACATTATTTAACCTCTTCAGCAGTAAGACGGCGTGCTTCAGGTTCTAACATCACCGGAATGCCCTCTTTGATTGGGTAAGCCAGTCGATCGATATTGCAGATTAACTCTTGATTCTGTTTATTATAGTTGAGTTTACCTTTGCATACCGGACAAGCCACAATTTCAAGTAGACGATGATCCATACTGTTCTTTTACCTCTAATATCCGGTTAATAATTCGTTGTGAGTCTTGTTCAGGTAATACTGCATCAACGGGCAGATACCACCAACTGTTTTTTGCAAAATGTCGACATTTAACGGCATCTTTTTCAGTCATGACTAGGTGTTGTCCATACTGCTCAAGCGCTTCTATTTCTGACTGCTTAAAAGCCTGATGATCAACAAAACCCTGTGTATGTACCACATTAGCTTCTAACCGTTTAAGGGTAGCAAAAAACCGAGGCGGGTGGCCAATACCCGCAAAAGCAACAATCTCATTAAGATCGGTTACTTTCTTTTTCTCGCCTGTTTTCAAATTGATCAACTGACTCGGTGCCAACGTCATTGAGACTTCATCATCGATAGCATCAACGCCATTACAAATTGAAAAATCGACCTCTGCTAAACGGTGTATTCCTTCACGAAGTGGACCCAGTGGAATATGGTGTTGGTTACCAAAACGTCGCTGGCCATCAATAACAATAATTTCGATATCACGCTGCAGAGCGTAATGCTGAAGGCCATCATCAGTAATCACTATATCAACACCCTGTTGTTCTAACAGCTTCACTGCCTCACTTCTCACTGGTGCAACAACGACCGCAGCTTGTGTACGACGTTGGATCAATACTGGCTCATCACCGGCAATATCTGGAGTTGTCTCTTCATTCACAAGGTAGGGATAATAGGGTGCTTTTCCGCCATAGCCACGTGAAGCAACACCAACGTTTAATCCGAGTTGGGATAACGCTTCAACGAGCCAAATCACCACGGGCGTTTTACCATTCCCCCCTGCGGTAATGTTACCGACCACAACCACGGGTACTGATGAGCGGTAAGAGGCCTTTTTTCCACACTGGTAGTCACGGCGCCTACGCACCGCAATGTAACCATACAGCTTACTCAAGGGCCATAACAGTGGCCATAGCAACCAACCTAGTGGGTGATTTTCAAACCAAATTTTCTCTATCATTCGCCAAACTGAATTTTATGTAATTGGGCATAAGCACCGTCTGACTCTATCAGTGCTTGATGATTACCACGCTCGATAATTTCGCCTTCATCGACCACCAATATCTCATCGGCACTCTCAATCGTTGACAGTCGATGTGCAATGACTAGCACGGTACGATCCTTTTGTAGCTCCACCAACGCGGATTGAATCGCTCTTTCCGACTCCGTATCAAGTGCCGAAGTCGCTTCATCCAATACCAATACCGGAGCGTTTCGCAATAGTGCTCGAGCAATGGCCAAACGCTGGCGTTGCCCGCCCGATAAGCTGGCACCATTTTCACCTATCACGGTATCAAAACCAAGGTCCATCTCATTGATGAAACCACTGGCTGAGGCAAGTTCCGCCGCTTTTTCTATCTGCTCGCGACTGTATTGCTCAGTAGCGGCGTACGCAATATTGTTGGCAACCGTATCATTAAACAGGTGTACATTCTGAGAGACCACGGCAAAGTGTTCACGCAAATTAGCTAACTGATACTCTTTTATCTCATGGCCATCCAAGTAGATCCCGCCAGAGTCTAGATCATAAAAGCGAGTGAACAGGTTGGCAATGGTGCTTTTTCCTGAACCTGAGCGCCCAACTAGAGCGACCGTTTTGCCTGAAGGTATATCAAAACTAACGTTACGCAGCGTCGGTGCATCTTTTCCTGCATAAGTGAAGGTAATATCATCCACTTTAATGTCACCTTTAGCTTTCTCAACCGATAATGTGCCACTGTCTTTTTCAGGATCCAAATCCATTAAACCAAACAAGGTACTACACGCAGCCATACCTCGTTGAAATTGAGACGTCACATTAGTCAGTGATTTTAGCGGTTTTAACAGACCAAACATTGCAGAGAAAATCACCGTAAAGGTTCCAGCCGTTAGCTCCGTTTTTATTGAGTCATTGCTGGCTAAAAATAGAACCACGACCAAAGCCACTGAAGCGATCATCTGAATCACGGGGTTAGCTACAGCTTGTGCGGTGACCAACTTCATGGTCTGTTGACGCATCTCGTTACTGACTTTATCAAAACGACCGCTCTCAACGTCTTGTCCGCCGTAACTCAATACCACTTTGTGTCCTTTAAGCATCTGCTCTGATGACGACGTAACATGCCCCATCATATCTTGCATATTTTTACTGATCTTTCTAAATCGTTTAGAGACCACGCCTATAGTGATTGCAACGATAGGGGCGATCACCAACAGCACCAAGGAGAGCTGCCAACTGCTCCAAAACATCAACGTCACCAAGCCAATAATGCTGGCACCTTCACGAACAATAGTCACTAAAGATCCACTGGTTGCCGCGGCAACTTGCTCTGAATCGTAGGTAATTCGTGATAACAGTGAACCGGTTGATTCACGATCAAAAAAACTGACCGGCATTTTCATGAAGTGATTAAACATTTTTCGACGAATTTTCATCACAACATTGCCAGAAACCCAGCTTAAACAGTATGAAGAGACAAAACCACTTGCCCCTCTTACTGCCATCATGCCCATCAGAATAAACGGCATCACTTTCAAAAAATCTGATTCCGCATTACCAAAACCTTCATCAAGCAGAGGCTTTAACAAAGAGATCATGTAGGTATCGCCGGCCGCATTGATGATCAATGCGATGACAGCGACCACAAGCCCTTTTTTATACTCTTTAATAAAAGGCCATAAGCGTTTAAAAGTGGTTAGTGTTGTTTCATCTGTTTGAGTCGACATGAGTTACTTATTTTCTGAAAACAATTTGTCTATTCTACTCCTTATCACCCATCGCGCCAAATAACTTCCGATACCAATTTGCGGCTAACTGCTCTCTGTGCTTAATAATTGTACGCTTCTCTTTGTTATAATGTATTGTGATTTGGCCAGCCTTCGCTGTTTCTACCCACTCCATATTATAGTGCAGGTACTTAGCTTTCACTGTCGACGCGGGCAGTGACCATGGATTGTATTTCGCGACGGATACCACCGCTACTTGAGCACCAATTTGCGTCAGTAACCTATGGGTAGACGAACTTCGGCTACCATGATGCGGAACCAGCAGTAGATCAGCGCGCAATTCCGGGTGATTATTTAGCATTAACATCTCAGAGAGACTGGTGATATCTCCAGTTAACAGGAGCGAGTGAAATGAATCGGATATTTTAATAACGCATGAATGAGGATTATACGCTCTCGTTGTTTCTTTTGGCGGCCACACCACCTGAAAATCAAGACCTTGCCACTGCCACGACTCTCCATCCGTACAGGGTTGATGCTTTCTTTGTTCTTCCCAATCTTGCGGATACTCGCTGCTTTTAATCCACTTAGGCTGCATTACCTCACGGATCGACTGTTCTCCCCCTGCATGGTCATTATCGCTGTGACTAATGATTACTCCCTCTAACTGCTCAATTCCTCGGTGGCGCAAAACTGGAATCACTACACTTTCAGCCATAGACCCCCCTTCCCACGCACTACCTGTATCGTACAAAATAGCCTCCCCTTCCTTTTCAATTATCACCGCCAACCCATGACCGACATCCAATAAATCCAGCCGCCACCCTCGATGCTTATCCTTAGGATACAACGCAATAGTCAGTAGTACGGTGAGCAGAATCGTCACCCGTTTAAATGGCATTAACCACAAAACCAACACCATGATTCCCATCGATGTCACCATACGCAGATAAGTAAAGTTCAATGGCAACCAAGCGCCGCCAGCCAACTCTGCTAACCACCACACGGGAAATAGGGAATGATGGGCTAGGCTCCAGAGAAAAATAGCCACGTTATCTGAAAATAGTGAGACAAAAAGGGCAACAAACACCAGTGGTACCGTCACAAAACTGACCCAGGGCACTGCAATCAGATTAATAATGGGAGAGGCTAAACTAACGCCCCCAAAGTGAGATACCTGTAGAGGGATCAGAAAGAGTGAGAGCGCCAGCTGCAGCAGTACCAGTTTTTTTATTTTCTCAACTAGAACGGAGACCCCCCCTAAATCGGCATCTCCTCTACCTTTACGATAAACACCCAACGTCATAACCAGCAGTAAAACCGCCACTACTGCAAACGTTAACCAAAAACTTAATGACAGAGTTGAAAATGGATTCAGCAGTAAACAACAGAACATAACCACAATAAATAGATACCATTTGGGCCATGACGTTCGATACCAAAGTAAGAGAGCGGCAATCAAACAGGCCATTAATGCTCGCTGTGTCGGAATGGAAAAACCGGCTAACCATGCATAACCCAAAGCAGCACTACACGCTATAATTAAGGGTAACCACGTCAGAAAGGGGGCGGTTGACAGTGATCGCAGTGCGATGCCCAATATCCAGCCAAGAGAGAAGGCCAAACCGATATGCAGACCAGAGATTGCCATCAGGTGGGCTAAACCACTCCGCTGTAATATTGTCCAATGCTCTGCTTGTAACCTGTCTCGTTGACCAAAACTCAACGCCAGCAGTAAAGGGTGAAGTGAAAGAGGCTCCGTCAATTGAACCGTTTTGTCATAGAGATGTTGCCGGTAGGATTGAGACTGACTCAGTAGAGTACCACTAATGATCTTGCCGCTGCCATTGAGCTGATTCGCGACAAAATAACGTTCATTATCAAACCCAGCTTCATTAACACGGCCATACGGGGGTCTGATTGTAACGGAAAATTGCCATCGTTGATTAAGCTTGATTGCGGGTGCTAAAGGAGGCTCAGGCCAATACAGCTTTATCTTGGGCAGCCAACCGATAGGCTGAGGCTGCCCATTAATTTGATTTACAACAAATTTAAATTCAACAGTATGCTTTTTTTCACTTAAAAGGCTGTCCACGACGCCATTTATGATAATATCTTTACCACTAAAGTTTAGTGACTCTGTTTTTACAATGTAACTTTGTCCATTTAGAATAACGATAATAATACCCGTTAACGCGCCTTGAAGAGGCTGGGACCAAGTGATTCGAAACGAGACCAGTATTATCAGAAATAGCAACACTGCCCATTGATACCCAGGCATCTCCGACCAAAACACTGATGATACAATTCCGATAATAGTACCGGTAATAAACAGAGTATTGCCCCGTAAGAGAAGCATCCTCATATGCCTAAAAAGCTAATACAAAGGTTCTTACCTGACCACGAGATGATCAGACGCCAAAAAGCGTTAAGAATTTTTGGTAATATTTTATACAACCCAAATCTGTGGGTATTAAATCGTCGTTCAGCTTCGGGTGCCTTTGCTGTCGGTCTTTTTATGGCGTTTGTTCCTCTTCCAAGCCAGATGATAATGGCTGCAGGTTTAGCCATTATCTGTGGCGTAAATCTACCGCTATCAATGGCCTTAGTCTGGGTCAGTAACCCAATCACCATGCCCATTCTTTTTTACGGTGCGTTTAAAGTCGGTACTTGGTTTATTGACACCCCAAAAGACACCTTCCACTTTGAACTCTCTTGGCATTTTATCACCCATCAGATGAGTCAAATTGCACCACCATTCCTATTGGGCTGCGCCATCAGTGGCGTGACTTGTGCCATTATTGGGTATTTTGGAATTCGCGGACTATGGCGATACTCCGTGGTTAGAAGTTGGAAAAAACGCAGTTTCCGTTAGTCTCTCTACTTTGAATATGTGGAAAGGAAAAAAATGGCTAGCCGCCCCTAAATCTTAGAGGCAGTTCAAATCTCTCTCTTGAATGTTTATATCGCGTACACAACCGGATAGTCATGTTTGGGGTGTTTTGCTACCAGTGTCTGTTGCCCATATACCTGCTCGAGCATTAGTGCGGTTAACGCTGACCAAGGAGTTCCATCGGCCTGGATAGTGCCACTGTTTAACACCACCAGCCTATCAGCATATTGCGCAGCCAAATTGAGATCATGCAGCACAACAATTACCGCCGCTCCCGCTTGTGCCCGTTCGCGAGCAATGGACAGTGTCGTATGTTGATGTGCCAAATCTAACGCGGAAGTCGGTTCATCTAACATCAATATCTGTTTATCCCCAGCTTGGCTTATCTGAGTCAACACTCTGGAAAAATGTACACGCTGCTTCTCTCCCCCTGATAACGTCGGAAATAGCCTATCAGCGAGGTGTTCAACACCAGTCTTGTTCATCATCTCCTCGACTAAATCACTCGAGTTAATGTTCTGTAGCTGTAACGGCATTAAACCTAACTCAACCACTTCTCTTACCGTGAACGAAAAGGTTAAGTTACTGTGTTGCGGCAATACCCCTAAATGCATGGCAAGATCAGCTCGTGACCAATTCGACTCATCATCCCCGAAAAAGCCTAATGAAGCCCCTTTATCTGATGAACAGCTGTGTTCTTTGCACAATATTTTTAATAGCGAACTTTTTCCTGCGCCATTAGGGCCTAGCAGAGCTGTCACTTCTCCAGAATAGAGGTCTAAATCAACCCCATCCAAAAGCGTTCTACCCCCTAACTCTAACTGTAAATTCTTTGCTGAAATAGCTAAAGGCATATCACATGCTCCCACGCTGTTTGAACAGTAAATATAAAAAGAATGGAGCACCAATCAACGCGGTAATAATACCAACAGGCAACTCTGCTGGTGCAACAGCGACACGCGCAACCATATCGGCAAGTGTTAACAGCAGCGCGCCTAAAATAGCTGATAAGGGGATCAACTTTTGATGATCGGGACCTGCAATCATTCTTCCTAGATGAGGAATAACTAACCCGATGAAACCAATCATTCCCGATAGGCTAACCGTAATACCAACTCCTGCAGCAGAAAGGATAATGAGTTGTCGTTTTAGCCGTTGAACGTTAACACCCAAATGACCCGCTTCTGCTTCACCCAGTAACAGGGCATTTAATCCTTTCACATGGCGCATGAAGAGGAAGAATAGAATCACTAAACAGCTCATCGCTAAGTAGATACTAGGCCATGTGGCACCTGCCAGTGACCCCATCGACCAGAGCGAAAGATCTCTAAGCATCTGATCATCTGCAATGAAATTTAAAAACCCAATCCCAGCCCCTGATAGCGCACTGATCGCCACTCCAGCAAGTAGCATGACGGTCACCGACGTACCATATTTACTCGTGCCTAATGTGTAAACTAAAATGGTGGTAAGGGCTCCGCCTAAAAAAGCAAACAGAGGAACCGCGGCAACACTCATTAACAATGGATAGTTCATCGCCACACTCGAAAAAGCCACGATAGCAATCGCAGCTCCTAATGCTGACCCAGCTGAAACGCCAATAATACCTGGCTCTGCCAGCGGGTTTCTAAATAGACCTTGCATAACGGCACCACTCATCGCCAAAATTGCACCGACCGCCATACAGAGTAATGTTCTTGGTAATCTAATTTGATGAATAACCATCTGAATATGTTGAGGCAATTCGCCGGACCATGGTGTAAGGCCTTTAAAACTATCGACGATTGAAATAGACATTGGGCCAACCACAATCGATGAGGCCGCGGTGATGATCAACAGCACTAAACCTAAGAGAGAGACGAAAAGCAATGAGCGTCGGGACTGCATAACATCGAGCCTATAATGATGGGTATAAAATGCGATTTAAGCGCTTCGCTTCAGCCAAGCTCCTTAAGCCTAAGCCACCAACAAGTGCGGTACCATCGATAGCTACGATCGACTTACTTTGTCCTGCTGGGGTTGCTAACAACATAGGCAAAGCTTTTAATACCGCATCAGCTCCGCCCAATGTCTTCCAGCTACGTCCACTGACGAGTATCACATCCGGTTGCATAGTGATCATTGATTCCATGGCTAAGGGCTTGTATGAGTTGATGGATGCCTCTGCCGGATTGATTCCACCTGCCAACGAGATAATTTCATTCGGCGTCGTTTCTCCACCAGCCACGTTGGCTGGCCTCCCCTCATGAATCAATAAAAAGAGAATTTTTTTCTTGTCACTACTGGCTGGTTGGTTGCGTTTCAAAGCGGCAACTTGCGCGTTGACTATCGTTTTAACTTCAACCGCCTGAGTCTGTTTGTGGGTGATAGCTGCCAGTTGGTCAATACGCAGTAATAGACCGTCAACAGTCGGTTCAGTATTAATCACATTTACTTTAATATCCGCTTGTTGTAATAACGTCAAGGTCGACAGTGGCCCCATCTCATCAGAACCTATAATTCGGGTGGGCTTTAGATCCATCAGTCCCTCAACTGAGAGTTGTCGATGATAACCAATCTTAGGTAATACCGTCCCTTCAGGTAGTGTGCTTGTTACATCCACTGCGACTAATTCGTCTTGAGCCTCTAACGCATAAATAAGCTCAGTCACAGCACTACCTGCACTGATCACCCTCTCTTGAGCAACACTATATTGTGCAAACATTATGACTAAACAAGCCACCATCATGTTTATTTTGTTTGTTATGCGCATTATTTCAGCTCCTCTTCCATTAATATTTGTGTTGCTTCAATATGGTTTTTTTGTAAAAAACCAAATAACTGGACCATATGCTGAACTTGCGCAGTTTTATCTGCTCCAATCACAACAGGCACAACAGGTGCCTCTTTGTTTGCAGAGGAGACTCGCTCTAGTAACTGTTTAGTAAAGCTCTCCCAACTATCAAATCGCTCTCCATCCAGCCCCCAATAAGGCGCTTGGGAAAGAATATTAATTGAGATTGAATCGCTGTCTACCACAGTCGTTGACGACTCATCCGTTGAAGGAAGAGCCACTTCCAAAAATTGTAATTTGACCGTGGCTGTTAATAAGAGAAAAACCATCACGATAAAAATAATATCGAGCAGAGGCGTTAAATCGAGTGTTGGCTGGTCTGCAGAAAATTGATCTGTCACTTTTATCATGAGGTACTGCCTAAAGAGACGCCTTCAATCCACAGATTACAACAGTTCATCGCATGCTCTAATTTTCCGACAACACGATCAGCCCAAAGGCCTAACAACTGCGCCGAAGCGATCGCCGGTAATGCAACAATAAGCCCAGCAGCAGTGGTACGCATTGCTACACCTAAACCACTGGCTAAATCATTAGGGGTGATAGCTCCCGTCGATGCCGCTACCGCACGAAACATGTCGATCAACCCTAACACCGTGCCTAATAATCCTAATAACGGTGCAACCACTCCAATCAGAGCAAGCAAACGCAGCCCAGAACGCAATTGATCCCTTTGTTGCTGTAACCACATTCCTGCTGAATCTTCTCGGATTGCTTTGCTGAACTCTCGATGGGCAATAAGCATGGCAATTCCACGGCTTAAACGTCCTCTTTTTTGTTTCAGTTGCCCACTGATTGAATCAAGGTCCGCTTGATTATTTATATCCTGTTTAGCCAGAAGCTTTGTGATGCTTCGATGTCCGACTCTGGTGTGTAGCATCACTTGAACCAAGCGTTCAACAATAATAGTGACCGTAATAGAGGAACAGATGATCAGCGGCCAGGTCATTAAACCTAGCTGCTGTTGAAGGTATATGGTGGTTTCCATGATTAATCCAAATTAAAACGAACAGGTACAAATACTCGATGGGCAATGGCTTGACCATTAATCTTTTGCGGTGAAAATTGCCACTTCTTAATTGCTTTAAGTGCAGCTTTATCTAATATCTTTGCTCCCGAAGAGCTGGTGAGAATTTGTTTGATTTGCTCGCCGTGCTCATTGAGCCAAATTTCATAAGTGGCCGTTCCTTGAACTCCTTTATTGCGAGCTAAGCGTGGGTATTTGGGGGCAATTGGTTTGCTTACAAAAGTGGCCTTTTCTATAACAGGCAATTTTTGGTTCGCACCCGATGATACCGGTCGTGTTGGAGAGTCTTCATCTGACTTTGAAAGTTTCTCAGTTATCACCTTTTTTTTCTTTTCTGCTTTCTTGGTAACGCTTTTATTTTCAGTAACGACGTTTGCTACTTCTTCCTTCACGACTGGTGGACTAACGATTGGCCGCGGTTTCTTGACTGGTGGTTTCTGTTTCTGTACTGGCTTTCTTTTCGTAAGCAACTCTTTATTCAAGACGTTAGCGGTCTGTTTTTTTGACACCTGTTTTTTTGCCTTTAATGGCACCGCTTCGGATTTCTTGGCAGCAGGCGCGACAACAAAATGTAAACTGACACTGGTCGTATTCGCACCTGCAGGCATAGCCATCGCAGTATTTTGCGGTATAGCCCATAAAACCATACTGTGAATACTCAGTGATATAGTTATCGCAATGATATACCGAATAAAATTCACAACGCTATCCCTCTATCCGCTTACCCCTTGTAAGCAACCGGTGCAAAGTATCTCCCAAAATGATAACGAGATCAATTATCATTTGCATTATTATTCGCGGATTATTATCATTGTCACCTACAATATGGCATCGCTTATTAGTAACAATTAGTTTTTACTCAAAAGCGCATAAACAATAGCGTGAACTATGAACAGTCAATTAATTATTGAATCCTTACACCGTGATATTTTAGGTAATAACTCCCCTGACCCACTGCAGTTCGCCTTTAAGCAAAAAAAATCAGCCCATGCTGGGGGAAGTAACATCATGGTTCCTGCAGACTCAGCCGTAAAACAATTCGAACGGGCCTTACAATCGACAACAGCTTCCGATCAACATCGTTGTTTGTACGTTCATATTCCTTTTTGTCGAGTTCGTTGTACCTACTGCAATTTTTTTCAGCACGCCTCTAGCAAAGGTATGATGGCTGACTACTTCTCTGCACTGCTTACCGAACTGCAATGGAAAGCACAACAGAGCTGGACTCAAGCTTCTCCTTTCCATGCCGTTTACATCGGAGGAGGAACCCCCACTGACCTCAGTGCAGAGCAAATAAAAATCTTAGGCAGCACGATACGCTCGCTTTTCCCTTTAACTTCTGACTGTGAATTAACACTTGAAGGACGCATAAACCGTTTTGATGACAAGATGTTTGACCACGCGTTAGAAGGAGGTTTTAACCGCTTTTCCTTTGGTGTCCAAAGCTTTAATACTCAAGTTCGAAGGGCAGCGAAACGCTTAGATGACCGGGAGCCTGTGATTAAAAGGCTGCAACAGTTAGCGAGCACCAATTCGGCACCGATAGTTATCGACCTACTGTACGGCTTACCACACCAAACGATGGAAATATGGCAACAAGATCTGATTGACTTCCTAGAAACAGGGGTGCACGGAGTCGATTTATATCAGTTAATTGAACTGGCTGGGATGCCGATGGAAGGCCTAGTCAAAAACGGTAAACTGCCGCAACCCGCAACGACGGCAGAAAAAGGCCTAATGTTTGAATATGGCGTAGAATTTATGAATAGACATCATATCAATCGCTTAAGTGTCAATCATTGGGCAAACAGTAACCGTGAACGTAGCATCTATAATAGCCTTGCAAAAACAACTGCTGAAGTGCTTCCGGTTGGTTGCGGGGCCGGCGGTAATATTGGTGGATTCAGCATCATGCAACATCGCACTCTCGAGAGTTATATTGATGCAATCACCCAACAGCAACACTCAGTAGCGATGTTATTTAAACAATCACCATCCGCCCATATCCACTCAGCGATCAAAGCCGCTTTTGATCGAGGGGTACTCTCAAAGTCATCCCTCAGAAAAGACGTCGACTTTGACCTGTTTACACACTGCACACCTCTTTTTAAACAATGGCAACAGCACGGTTTGGTGGTAGTTAAACAAGACTATTTAACCCTTACCGTCGCAGGCCAATTTTGGTCAGTCACTTTAGCGCAAAACCTGATCACTGCCATCGATTTACATCACCACAATATGGAGACATCATGCTACCCAAACAACTAGCCGACCAGGTAAAAGAGATGCTAGATAACAACGCCTCTCAACTTCCAAGTTCTATGGCTGAAGAGCTCAACGTCTCAGAAGGTGCCGTTGTATTAGCCTTCCCAAATGACATCATGACCAGAGTGTCAGGAGAACATGCCCAATCACTATTAACGGAAATAGTGCAGTTAGGCCCCGTCACTACCATCATCCATTCTCATGGCTCTATTTTTGAAGTTAAAGCGACGTTCCCAAAAGGAAAACTGGCTCACGGCTATTACAATTTAATGGGCAAAGAGGGGCAACTCGATGGTCATTTACGTTTAGATTTGATCACGGATATTGCCCTTGTAAGTAAGCCTTTTAGAGGGTCTGAGAGTCACTACTTTGGGTTTTTCACTCAACAGGGTGACTCTATGTTTAAAATCTATCTAGGCAGAGACAAAAAACGACAACTGTTTCCTGAACAGATCGAACAATTCAAACAATTTAAAACACAATTTGGAGATATATAAAATGAACAAGGAAGTAAAACAAGAGCGTTTGCAAAACCGTCTTGGTCCAGAAATTAAAGAATTTCGTGATTCCAAAAAGACCTTACAGTTAGCCACCGTTAGTAGTGATGGCAAACCCAATGTCAGTTATAGCCCTTTTGTCCTTTTAGATGATGGTTACTATATTTTAATCTCTGATATTGCACGCCACGCAAGAAATCTATCTGAAAATCCTGCCGTTTCTTTAATGCTAATTGAAGATGAAGAGAGTGCGAAAGTACTTTATGCTCGTAAGCGATTAACCTTTGATGCTATTGCGTCAATGACAGAACGCGACTCACAACAATGGAAAGAAGCTATCTCTGCAATGAGAGTTCGTTTTGGCGATATCATTGATGGTTTGAGTTCGTTAGAAGACTTCAAGTTATTCAAACTCAAACCAATTCAAGGGCTATTTGTGAAAGGTTTTGGCAAGGCGTTCCAAGTGAGTGGTGATGATCTTGTGGATGTTGTTCATCTAGAAAAAGGCCACCAGCGCGTCGAAGAGAAACAAACCTCTTAAACAATACGTAGTTGAGCAAGTGAACCTTGCTCAATCATTCGATTCCGGACACTCCATTGCCATATCTAGAATAAGTAGACTGCCATTAGAGTATTGGCAATAACGCTTACTTTCTCGTTCTTTCGTACTGCTCAGTGTTGATATGGAGGTTGAAAGCACCATAGAGTTATCAGCTGGGCAGCGTACAGTCTCTTCAATCAACATCCTACCTCCATCGGTATAGTGACAAACTCTCACTTCACCTTCAATTGCATAAGCGGTCAATGTTCCCCAAGCGACAACATCTATTGAAATCAAAGTAACCACCAACGCTGAATAAGTCGACATTTTCTGACTCAATGACCATTTCGATCTCTTTCTCACACATCTCACCTTATTTATACACTTCACTTTATATTCTATTGCTGGTTCAGAATACAGTAAAAAGCCCAAGATACTGCTATCTTAGGCTGTTTTTACTTAAATGATCTGATTTTTAGAACTCCCAGGTCAAATCCACGCCCAAATTTACCCCTGCTTGCGCCTTACGATCCAGCCCGCTATTGCCTTCTTTATAACCACTCACATCGTCATATAACCAGTACTGAGCATCAAGAACATTAAAAACACCACCTCGAATCGTCACATCTTTCATTGGCCGTACATAGGCAGTAACATCCACGACAGCATAACCCGCTACATCTTTGATATCATCATCTGCCCAATCATCTTTGCTCGCCACCATATTAACGTTGATTAAACCGCCAAATTTGGCATTTCTCGCATCGTAACCAAACCCTAAGTTGCTGGTTAACGGTGCTACCGTATCAAGGTGATCTCCTGTTTTCTTATCTCGTCCTTCTGTGTATGCAATACTCAGTTTGCTGTACATCCCTTTCGGCGCATTAATCGCTTCATCTAACAACAAGGTAGAACTTAGCTCAACACCGTAGATTTCTGCTTTATCTAGGTTCTCTTTGGTGTAGTGATCTTTACCATTATTTGGTCCTCCAACAATAGTGCCTAGATTCTTAACTGCAATAAAGTCAGAGTAATCATTATAGAAAGCCACTAACTCAATACGCGCTGCGTTCGATTGTAAACGTAGTCCTGTTTCATATGAGATGCTTGACTCCGCTTTTAGATCTGGATTCGCATCAATGACCGAGCCTCGTTCGTACACGTAATAGAGGTCATACACTGTTGGTGCTTTAAATCCTTGACTGATTTGAGCAAAGGCACTCACGTTTTGATTAAAGTGGTACAAGGCACCTAACTTACCTGTAAATGCATCACTTTCACTATCAGGGTACACAGTACTAAAACCAGCATTGGTTTCAGGTTTTGCCTTAAAGGAGTCGTAACGAATACCGGCGGTTAATATCAGGTCATCATCCAGAAGAAATATCTGATCTTGGGCAAAAATTCCCCACTGATCTTGCGTTGCATCCGGCATGTCTGTATGTCCAGGGGCGACCGTTCCTTGATCAAATTTATGGTCTACATTGGTCGTGCTAAAATCATTGGTTTGAAAGCTCATGCCATAAGTGACTTGATGATAACTGCTGTCAAACTCCACCAATTTGTCAAACTGGGCATCAAACTGAATTGAGTTGTCTTGCGCGTTTCTTACACGCATTCTTTTCCCCATTGCAGGGGTCGTATCGAAATTTTCATATTCACTTTCACTCTGCTGAACATTCAATTTCCACACGAGCGTATCAAACCCACTCATATTTGCGGTCCATTCATGCTCCAAACCGATACGTAACCTCTCCGTTTTATCCTTATTATGGTTCTCGGTATAGGTAAAGCCTGGTCCCATAGAAACCCCGTTTTGAGAGAGTTCATCTTCTTCATAGCGATTCTGGTAGTACTCCAGCGTAGCACCAACCCTATGGTTTTCATTGATTTGATAGTAAGCCTTAGCTAAAAGGTTCCCAACTTGTTGATCTCCGGGGTTAGCAGCGCCTCGATCTTTACCATCTATATCAGCGCCATCACTGTGGGTCTGATACTCTTCGCCATCTTTGTATGTGAGCATAACTAAGGTTTCTAACTTATCTTTTCGCATGGCCCATGTACCGGTGGTTTTCACACTGCTATCCACACTGTCATAGCCGGTTTTCACCGCAAATGCGTGTTCATCGCCATCCGTTTTTAATACATCTTCTGGATTTTTGGTGCGCATTAACACCGTTCCCCCTAATGCATCAGATCCATACAAGGTTGAAGATGGCCCTTTATTCACTTCAATGGTTGATAAGGTATCCACTTCTATCGCATTCGGGTATTTACGCTGTTCATTTGCGCCAGGATTGTAAGGAGCTGGTTGCTGAACACCATCCACCATCACTTTCACTCGGCTATCATCCATACCTCGAATATTGAAACCAGAAATGCCGAATCTACCGGAGCCGTTTGCCGTTACACCTGGCGTGTACTTAAGGGCATCCTTCACGTTATTAGCCATGGTATTGTCAATGCTTTCTGAGGACACCGTTGCTATTGAACTGGAGACATCACTGATGTTTTGCTCTGTTCGAGTCGCCGATACGACCACTTCATCAAAGGTAGTGACTTCTTCTGCATGTGCATTTGTTGATAACGCAACAAGAATTGCTGCGGATAAGATAGTGCGGTGATGAGACATCTCTCTTCCCTAATATTGTCATGGGTTATTGATGTCACGCATTATAGATAATACAAATGATAATTACTATCATTTGTATTAAGTTTATTTGTAACAAAAAGCGCTTTAGTTATACAACGCTTAATGTCTTTGTTTTCATTCGTTCAACTAACCATTTCAGATTGAACACTCCCATACAGAGTTTGATAAAGACCGTCTTGTTTTACAAGCTCAATATGCGTACCTGATTGGCTCACTTTGCCATCTTCAAGCACATAAATAATATCGGCCTGTTTCACTGCAGAAAGACGATGAGCCACAATCAGGGTTGTTTTCCCTTCCAGAAAGGTATTGAGTGCAGTATGCAAAGCGTGCTCAGTTGACGTATCCAGTGCTGAGGTCGCTTCATCTAAAATCACGAACTTAGGATTCGTAAGAACCATACGAGCAATGGCGACTCGCTGCCGCTGTCCCCCTGATAAACGAATTCCTTGCCGCCCAAGTTGAGTGTCTAGACCTTCGGTTAACTGCGACATGACGTCGCTTAATTGTGCGACATTGAGTGCCTGCCATAATTGCTCATCACTGTAAGTGACCCCTAACGCTAAGTTATGACGTAACGTATCATTAAACAGTATTGGTTGCTGAAGGACGACGGAGATATTGTCTCTGATAATATCAAAACCAATCTCTTCACTGAGCTCGCCATTAAAACGGATCTCCCCACTCTGTTGATGATACACACCTAATAAAAGCTGTATTAATGTTGATTTACCGCCACCACTGGAGCCAACCAGTGCCACTTTCTTTCCCGCTGGAATGCAAAGTGTCAAATTATTAAGTACTTGGCTCTCTTCGTTATACGAAAAATTAACATCCCTTATCTCAACACTTGCTGAATCATTATGGGTAAATGGATTAACCTTACTTTTCGGTCTGCTTTCCTCTTCAAGTTGCAATAAAGAGTTAATTCGTTTGATCGCGGCCGAAGCACCGTACCATGAGAACTGGATATTCAGCAGCTCTTGTACTGGTGACAACATAAACCACAAGTAACCAAATACCGCAAAGATCTGTCCAATAGTCAAATCACTGTACAGCACCATCAACATCGCAACAGCACGGAACAGTTCAAAACCAAGCAGAAACAGCAGAAAAGAGAAACGACTCGCAGCTTCACTCTGCCACGCGTAGTGATCTGCACTGTCTCTAATCTCATTCGCTTGTGATTTCAGTTCATTTAAAAAGTCTTTTTCTCGATTAGAGGCTCTGAGTTGATAAATACCGTCTAACGTTTCAATTAATCGATTTTGAAACTTTTCAAATGATTGATTCTCGAGTTTTTTTAGGTTCTTAACTCGATTTCCCAATTTACGGGAAAAGTAGACCACGATGGGATTAACCAACAGAATAAACAGCCCTAAACGCCAATCGATCCACAGCAGAATAACCGCTGTACCTAACACGGTTAAAAAACTCACTAAAAAGCGGCTTAACGTACTGCCTAGGAACTTATCAACGGTTTCTATATCGGTAATGATATGTGAGTTAATGCCACCACTACCTCGAGTTTCGTATTGTCGAATACTGATCCTACCCAGCTTATCGATCATTTTTTCACGTACTGAACAGGTGATGGTTTTAGAAACCAATGTAAATTGACGACTTTGTAAAACATTGAGTAGCTGACTTAACGTACGCATCATAATCACGCATAAAAAGATCACTACAATATAATTCTCAGGTTTCTGCCACTGAATTGGCAGCAGTTGATTAAGAAAATCAACCCCACCACTGGGTTTATTTAGCAGCACCTCATCAACCATCAGTGGCAACATGAGCGGTATCGGAACACTGATTAAGGTTGCCAGAACCGCAATCAAGTTCGCAATAATCAAGCGTCGCTTATACCGTTTAGCTTGCTGTATTAACCAGTTCCAATTGATCGTTTCAGGTTTTAGGTTACTCAAAATTTAATTCTGTCCTAGTACAATATGGGATAGTCGTGGTTACTTAGCACTCAGCACAGCGGCTGGTTGCAACTTGCTGGCACGACGAGCTGGATACCAAGTGGCTATCAAGCTTAATATCACGGCGGTCATGGTAACGATGACCACATCATTAATCTGCAGCTGAGAAGGTAAGAAGTCGACAAAATAGATGTCACCTGAGAGAAATTGATGACCAACAAGGCGCTCTATTGCTTTAATCATAGGGGTTAAATTGAGTGCAACTGCACAACCAATCAGAGAGCCGACAATGCTTCCCATCACTCCTGATAATAACCCTTGCCAAATAAAGATTCGCTTAACCAAACCATCAGTCGCGCCCATGGTTCTGAGGATGGCAATATCTGGAGCGCGATCTTTTACCGCCATCATTAATGTGGATACAATATTAAAACTGGCAACACCTATCACCAAGACCATCACCAAATACATAATAGTACGTACTAACTGAATGTCGCGAAATAAGAAGCCATACTGCTGCTCCCAGCTTTTCAAGTAGACGTACACCGGAAGGGTACTCCCAACCTCTCTCACAATTTTTCTAGCCATCAATACATCATCGACCTTTAGTGCAATGCCGGTAACTTGATCGTTCATTTTCATATATTGTTGAGCATCTTGCAGTGGAATTAGCGCTAGCCCATGATCTATTTGACCACCTAATGAGAGCAAGCCGCTCACTTGCAAACGAATACGTTGTGGGGCTTTTAATCGCTTTTGAGCATTCTCGTTAGGGATCAAAGCGGTTACCCAATCTCCTTCTTCCACGCCCAGAACTTTCGCCACACCAGCGCCCAATATCACACGCTTATGTCCACCCTCAAAGCTATTCCAGGCGTTGTCATCAATAAATTGTGGTAACTTAGATACGGTTGATTCTAATTCAGGGTCAACCCCTCTTACTTCAACCGCTTTAAGTTTCGACCCGCGCTCGAGCAGTGCAGTAAATTCAATGTAGGGGGCAGCCGCAATCACTTGTGGATGCTCAATCGCTCTATTTCTCACTGATTGCCAATTAGCAATGGGGGCTTTAACCCCCTCTAGTTCAGCATGCGGGATCACTGATAACACTCGGTTTTGCAGCTCTCTCTCAAACCCATTCATAGCAGAGAGGCCAATAATAATAACCGCGACCCCTATGGTTATCCCCAGTGTCGATGAGATAGAGATGAATGAGACCAACTTATTGCGCTGCTTTGCTCGACTAAAGCGGTTACCAATAAAAAAAGAGAGAGGAGAGAACATAATTAAACGCTCTCCATCATCAGTTCGCCATCTTTCATCTGTAATTGTTTATCCAATTTCTCTGCCAATTCCGTGTCATGGGTGACCACTAAAAAAGCAGTGCCTGATTCACGATTTAGCTCTCTCATTAGCTCGTAAATGTCTAAAGCCGTTTGATGATCTAAGTTACCCGTTGGCTCATCGGCAAGCACTAGGTCAGGCTTATTCACTAGAGCGCGGGCAATAGCCACTCGTTGACGCTCTCCGCCGGAAAGTTCTGATGGTCGATGTTCCAGACGATGGGATAACCCCACTTTGGTAAGCAGCTCGACCGCTCTTTCTCTAGATTGACTTTTCGATACGCCACCGATTAACAGCGGCATGGCTACGTTTTCAACCGCCGAAAAGTCAGCGAGTAAATGGTGAAACTGGTAAACAAATCCAATATGCTTATTGCGAAGTTTAGCCTGTTTGTTGGCACTTAAACTGGTTAAGTTGGTGGTGTTAAAGATCACCTCACCCGCCGATGGCTTATCCAAAGCACCTAAAATATGCAATAAGGTACTTTTTCCGGATCCTGATGAACCGATAATCGCCACCAACTCCCCAGCATTAATAGAAAGATCGACCCCTTTTAACACTTCAGTATCCAGAGCGGCTTCGGTATAGGTTTTACGTACTCCCTGACAAACCAGTAATGGGTTATTCATATCTTAATGCCTCAGCAGGTCTCACCGCAGCCGCGCGATAAGAGGGAAATAGGGTAGCTATTAGGCTTAAAGCAATAGCAAGAATAATGACGGTTAACACTTGAAGCGGCTCAATCATCACCGGCAGCGAACCGCCAACTGTTAACTGAGATAGCCCAAGAGTACCTAAAATCGTATTGATATTCGCGGCGATCAACGAGCCTAATACCCCACCAACAATTGCGCCAATGACCCCACTGCTAGCACCTTGAACCATAAAAATGGCTAACACTTGGTTGCTGGTCATGCCTTGGGTTTTCAAAATTGCCACTTCAGCTTGTTTCTCCATCACAACCATAATGAGGGCAGAGATGATGTTAAATGCAGCCACACCAACAATCAGACCGAGCATTAGCCCCATCATATTCTTCTCCATTTTTACCGCTTGAAACAACTCGCCTCGCTGTTCACGCCAGTCTGACCATATCATGCCATCTGGTAACGGTTGTGAAGCAAGCTCTGTCACTACAAAAGGGTCATCAAAAAAGAGTCGCCAGCCGGTCATCTCACCCGATTTTATCTTCATCAATCTCGCGGCGTCATCGATATGAGTCACTGCCAATACACTGTCTACATCTGAACCGGTACTAAAAAGACCGGCAACAGTGAAGTTTCTCTGACTTGGAATTCGCCCAATAGGGGTGTACTGACTAGCGCTGGTTACCATAAGTCTGACGGTATCCCCTACCCTCACACCTAGGTTACGTGCTAACAAGCGCCCAAGGTAGAGTTGGTAACTCCCCGCTTGCAGCTCTGTGACGCTGTTCGATATGAGATACTGTTGCAGGGGATCATATTGATTAGGATCCATGCCAGTCAGCATTCCGGCAGTCAGTCCATCACTACTTTGAATAACCATTTCGCCCCTTACAATGGGGGCAATATGAGTGACATGGTTGAGCTGAGTCAGCGCGTGAGGAGGGTGTTCTGCTTTGGTCACCGTTAAGCTTTCAGAGGAGACAACAGCTTGAGGAAGCACTCCTAAAATTCGATCTTTCAACTGCATTTCAAAGCCGTTCATCACCGAGAGAACGGTCACAAGTGAGAGTACCCCAATGGTGATTCCAGCGGTTGACATATAAGAGACAAATCGACTAAAGCGGTCGCCTGAACGGCCTCTTAAATACCGCAGTCCAATGAATACTGAGACAGGGTGAAACATTATTTCTCTCATCTACATCATGATTTAATTACTTGAAGCATACCTTTTGAGTCAGTATATTTCTACTAATACCCAACTTACTGATTATTCCTCTCTTTTCTCCTTGCTCAATTGCAGCCACTCCGCGATAATTATCATTATGTTATAAAAGGATTACATCATGGCTCAAGAAGAGTACTTTTCAGTAAGTTACGCATTAGCACTTAATGTGGAGCCTTTAGCTGATAACGAATCATTACCTACTGTTGAGCAGTTCGAGAGAGAGATCCCGCTCCCTTTTCGAGTCGCTAGCGAGTGTGGAAATATTGAACACTCTCTTGAGCTAGATCTAGCGCACCTAAAACGGGAAGAGAACAAAACGTTGATGAACTACTTGGCGAACCAAAATACCAAGCTCAATTTACTGCTCTCTTTTATGCTTTCTCAACAAGATGACAACCGCTTTCGTTATCAGTCCGAGTCTTTTGGTGCCAGTCAGTTTTGTTACAAATCGAATACCGAGTTAAGCGTAGGCACATTAGCACGGGTAAAATTATTTTTAGAACATCCTCCAGCAGCCATATACTGCTATGCTGAAGTCACAACCAGCAAACCCGATGGCGAGCAGTTTTTAACCGAATTGCGTTATCTACATTTAAGTGAGTCTGACCGTGATCTCTTGATCCGTGCAGCTCTATACCAACAGCAGCAGTTACTTAAAAAACGTGCTAATCAACGACTTGAAGATTGACCGATATTTCTAATGCAAAAAAATAACATATTAACACTACCACTACCGTCTAAGGTAGGGGATAACCGTTTTATTGGTAATTTACCGGGCGCTTCTTTGGCCCTTGCGATTGCTGAATTGGCAGACAATAGAGAGAGCTTAATTGTTGTTGCAGTTCCTGATGCGCAAACCGCATTTAGACTGCAGCCAGAAATCGAGCAATTCTCCAATAAAAGTGTGAGCCTGTTTCCAGACTGGGAAACCTTGCCATATGATAATTTTTCGCCCCATCAAGATATCATCTCAGATCGTTTGGCCCGCCTTTACCAGTTACCACAACAAAAAAGTGGTATTCTTTTAGCACCAATCAGTACACTACTGCAGCGTCAGTCGCCTCAATCATTTTTGATTAAACACGCCTTAATGATCAATGTCGGTGATCTGCTCTCGTTAGATAAACTTCGTCTACAACTTGAAAAGTCTGGGTACCTGCATGTTGACCAGGTAATGGGGCATGGTGAGTATGCAAGTCGAGGTTCGATCATCGACCTCTATCCAATGGGTTGTGATCAACCTTACCGAATTGACTTCTTCGATGATGAAATTGATACCATTCGACTTTTTGATCCTGAAAACCAAAGGACCATTGAAGACGTTAAGGCCATCAATTTACTGCCTGCGCATGAATTCCCAACCAGTGAAGAGTCGATTGAAGATTTTCGAATTCGCTGGAGACAACGTTTTGAAGCACGCCGTGAGCCTGAATCTGTCTATCAGCAGATAAGCAAAGGCACCTGGCCCGCGGGTATCGAGTATTGGCAACCCCTATTTTTTGATGAAACCGAAACCTTGTTTGACTATTTTCCTCAAGAGACGCTGTTAGTTACTCATGGCGATCTGGAACAAGCAGCAGATACTTTTTTAGCCGATGCCAATCATCGCTATGAACAGCGAAAAGTGGACCCTCTACGTCCTCTATTACCACCTAATGAGTTGTGGCTCTCTACCCACGACCTATTTGGCGCCTTTAAACAGCTGCCTAAAGTAAAACTCTCCCTAGAGAAAGAGCCAACCAAAGCAGGTCGCTATAATCCAAGCATCTCAGCATTACCTGAGATTGCCATTCAACACCAAGCTAAAGAGCCACTGGCCGATTTTCGTCAGTTTCATGAGAACTTTACGGGAAAAATCATCCTTTCGGTTGAGTCTGAAGGTCGTCGAGAAGCCTTGTTGGAGCTGTTAGCTCGAATAAAATTAAAACCCATCACACAAAACTCTCTGCATGAAGCGGCCACATCAAAACACAAGATCTCACTGATTATTGGCTCAGCAGACCGTGGCTTTGTACTAGATGACCCTCATCTCTGCCTAATTTGTGAAAGTGACCTTCTTGGCGAACGAGTGATTCAACGTCGCCGTCGCAATAACAAAAAAACCATCAACTCAGACACCATTGTTCGTAACCTAGCCGAATTGAAGCCGGGACAACCCGTCGTGCATATTGACCACGGCATTGGTCGTTACACCGGTTTGCAAACTCTAGACGCTGGCGGAATGACCACTGAGTACGTCACACTAGAGTATCAAGGCGGGGCTAAACTTTACGTTCCTGTTGCTTCTCTAAACCTAATTAGCCGTTACTCTGGTGGTTCTGAAGACTCAGCACCGCTACACAAACTGGGTGGGGAAGCGTGGACTAAAGCCCGTAAAAAAGCGGCTGAAAAAGTCCGTGATGTCGCTGCTGAGCTATTAGATGTCTATGCCAAGCGCGCAGTAAAACCAGGATTTAAATTCAAACTGGATCGTGAACAGTACGCCGACTTTACGAGCACCTTCCCGTTTGAAGAGACCCATGACCAAGCATTAGCGATTAATGCGGTCATCTCTGACATGTGTCAAGCCAAAGCCATGGACCGTTTGGTGTGTGGTGATGTGGGATTTGGTAAAACCGAAGTTGCTATGCGCGCAGCATTTATCTGTACCGACAATAACAAGCAGGTCGCCGTATTGGTTCCAACCACTCTACTTGCACAGCAACACTTTGAAAATTTTCGTGACCGCTTTGCGAATCTACCTATCCGCGTTGAAGTACTTTCACGTTTCCAGTCAGCCAAAGATCAAAAGCAGATCCTTGCCGACTCTGCAGCAGGAAAAATTGACATCTTAATTGGCACTCACAAACTGTTGCAAGACACCATTAAGTTCAGCGATCTAGGTCTACTGATTGTTGATGAAGAACACCGCTTTGGAGTACGTCAAAAAGAGAAAGTAAAAGCGATGCGTGCAGACGTTGATATATTAACGTTAACCGCAACCCCGATTCCAAGAACACTTAATATGGCAATGAGTGGTATGCGCGATCTCTCAATCATTGCCACGCCACCAGCAAGACGTTTAGCAATAAAAACGTTTGTGCGTGAGCGCGATGATACGGTTACCCGCGAAGCGATGTTACGTGAAATCATGCGTGGCGGTCAGGTCTATTTCTTACACAACAATGTCGACTCCATTGAAAAAACGGCGGAAGAGTTAACCAAGTTAGTACCAGAAGCGCGCATTACCGTTGCCCATGGCCAGATGAGAGAGCGAGAACTAGAGCGAATTATGTCTGATTTTTACCATCAGCGATTTAATGTTCTAGTCTGTACGACCATCATCGAAACAGGTATTGATGTGCCAACCGCCAATACCATCATAATGGATCGTGCTGACAACCTAGGTTTGGCTCAGTTGCACCAATTAAGAGGTCGTGTTGGCCGTTCTCACCACCAAGCCTATGCTTACCTGTTAACACCACATCCAAAACGAATCACCAAGGATGCCGCGAAGCGCCTTGAAGCGATCGCCTCCCTCGAAGATCTTGGTGCTGGTTTTACTTTAGCCACGCACGATCTAGAGATACGTGGTGCCGGTGAACTATTAGGGGATGGTCAAAGTGGCCAAATCCAATCAGTGGGATTCACGCTCTATATGGAGATGTTAGAACAGGCGGTCGAGGCCCTTAAACAAGGCAAAGAACCCTCTTTAGACGAACTTCTTAGGGAACAAACTGAAGTAGAGCTACGATTACCTGCTTTATTGCCTGAGGACTATATCCCCGACATCAATACTCGACTCTCTCTCTATAAGCGTATAGCAAGTGTGCAGAGCGATGGTGACATTCATGAACTTAAAGTTGAACTCATCGACCGGTTCGGCCTGTTACCTGAAGCGACTCAAAATTTACTAACGCTTGCTCAATTAAAACTGGACGCGGCACAGATGAAGATTCGAAAAATTGAAGCGGGTGAAAAAGGCGGATATATTCAATTTGAACCTAATTCTGACATAAACCCAGGATTTTTGGTTAGTCTGTTACAATCAACACCACCACAATTTGGTCTAGACGGACCAACAAAACTCAAATTTATGAAAAACTTGAGTGATAAAAAAGATAGAATTAAGTTTGTTAGCGATCTACTCGCTCAATTTAATGACAATAGAATTTAATACACGATCGCTTTTGCGGAGCTAAATGTGAAAAAACTGATTTACCTTGTATTGCTGACACTCAGCTTACCCTCTTTTGCTCGTCAATTTGACATTGAGGTGATTATCTTTAAAAGAGATTTAAACCCAGAAGCAATGATGGAACAGTGGCCAAAAATTCTCGACCCAATTAATTTAGACCGAGCTATCTCGTATCGTGACAATCAGATGATGGTAAGAAACGGCGCCGCACTGTTGGCATCGTCAGACTACCAGTTGCAAGCACAATATAATCAATTAAAAAAACACGCGGCATTTACCCCTATGGTCCATGTGGCATGGCGACAAGGCGATCAAGGCCGTTCAAGAGCCCCCGTATTCCATATACAAGCGGGTCAAGACTTCTCTGAAACCTATCTTGCCGATGGCCGCTCAAAAGCTGAAGTCGCTCGTGAACAAGTAGAAGCCGCCGTTGAACTTACTGTTAACGACACCAACTCGCCATTAAGTAATGAACTCGCTTTTGATGAACAAAGCGCGGATGCGCCACTGTATGAGTTAGATGGGCGTTTACAAGTGTACGTTCAGCACTACCTATTCATTGAGACGCAACTTGATCTCAAAAAGCCAGGCCAACGAAAAACAATGCTTGAGAGTGAGCCTGTTGAAATAGAGTCTCCTGAACCGGTGAGTTCAGCCGTATCGACCGGGGTGCAGATTGGCCACTTAGAGGAGATTGCACCTGTCTATAAGATTGAGCAGTATTTGAATACCTATCGCATGGCGCAGAAGCGTAAGATGCGTAGCAGTGAAACGCACTATCTCGATCACCCTCTATTGGGTATAATTATTCAGGTAAGAAGAGTCGCGCAGTAAATCACCAATTGCGGTCAACGATTCAAATAAAGGCCTCGTATCACGAGGCTTTTCAATTTTTCAACGTAATTAACGCAATTATCTCGTCATTCAATTGACTTTTCTGCGCTAACTATTACGATTTCTTTTTTATAGCAAAGCGGTACATCATTATGTCTGAGAATCAAACAGAAGAAACAGTCGAAATTAGCCTTGATCAAGCCTCTCCAGAACTACTTAAGGTTATCGAGTTCGAAGAAGTGCCTCAGGAAATGTTGCAAATGCTACTCTCTGTTCACGAAGTTGCTGAAGAAGCAGTGAGAGAGTCATGGGATGAAATGCCAGCAAGTGCACAAAAAGTACTGGATAACTTTGAGCAGTTCCATGCATTGGTTTCACTAAGCCAAAGCTACGCGGGTGTCGACTTCATGTCAGAGTTTGAAAACGTTCAGTTACCTGAAGGTTTAAGCGATGAAGAGAAAGAGGAACGTCGCTCTATCATGCTCGATCAAGTGCTGCATAACTGTGTAAAAGATATTATTAAACAGCTAAAAGTTGCTCGTCGTAAACCGGGCCTGAAACGTGAGTTTAACGAAATCTTTCAGAAATAAGCCGAAATATTTCAACCATAATTAGCTAACCACTTCGACACTCTCCTCACTCTAAGAGTGTCGAACATTCCTCCTATATTGAGAACCCTATGGCTCGCAAAGTTCGTTACATCTACAAAGGCAAAACTAAAGAGATCCTATTTTCGTTTAGAGAATTTGTTGGTCCACATGAGGCCGCAGCTGCTGAAGAAGGGGTTGATATCTCCGGCTACCACGACATGTTAACCCAAGTCGAAATGGCCTCAACCAGTTTAAAAGCGGTGAAAGATTTCCGTCATAACTACTTTGCAAAATTAGGCTTTGATAACATCGGCTTTGTAAAAGCGGAGAAAAAATAAGCCTGGGTTACTTCAATAACCGTTGCAATATTGAGGGATGGTATGGCCAGATATGATCAAAAATGGCCATCACTTCCGGATTACCAAATTTCGACATGCTTGCAGCGTGGAAGCGGTTTTTATTCTGTTTGATCAGCTCAACATCTTGTATCAGCTCTGTTGAGGGCTTTGAAGCTATAAAATCGGATATCACCAATAAATCTGCATTTTTGTATTTTTCTGTCTTCATGAGATCTATCGCGCTTTGTAACGCAGGCTCAAGATCGGTCCCTCCATGAAAAGAGTAAGCAAGAAAGTCACTCACCTCCCTAAGTCCATTCTGTTTAGTCAGCTCATAAGTGATCTGCTCAGTCGAGAACATGATCACGTAACACTCCCTCTGATTTGCCATCGCTATCTGCATCAACCCATAGGCAAGTGCTTTAGCACACTGCTCAGCAAACCCCTTCATTGAGCCTGAACCATCAATACAGATAATGAACGGCCCTTGCTCTTTTTCAGCATCACTTGATAAAGGCCGTTTGATTTTTACCTTATTCAGTTTTCTCTCTACATCTTTGCTCTGATAGCTCAATAAGCGTTTATCGATAAGGTGCTTATAGAACACGACTTCAAGCTCAGGGTAAGTCAAAAACAGTGCTTCGTTAGGCAGCATTCGATTAAGATCGTCACTTTCATGGATACCAACAATGTCTCCAGTCACGCTGTTGCAGCTCTGTTCACTTAATACCAGCTCTTCTACCATCACTTGCTGGTTGCTTTCACTTTCATTCTGCTCAGTGGCCATTCGCCCAAGTTGATCAGCTATCTGCTGCAGTTTGCTATTTTTTTGTAAGAATTGAGCGTGACTTTTAAGCAGTTTTATATCGGTTTTTGTTAATTTTGTTTTCGACATATTCCAAATTCGAATCCCTGAATCTGAATCCGACTTAGAGTCAATCTCCTCCAATGACTGCATGGTTTCTATCTGCTGATAGAGCTCCCTGATCAATTCCTCTTTATTTGCGTTTAACACCTTCATTTGAATCGATTTAATCTTCTGTTGCAGATGCTCAAACCACTGTTCACAAAAATAAAAAGAGAACATTGGATTACTTAATGCATCAGGCTGACCGACCAGCTTTTTCGCCTTCGAGTAAAAGCCAGACGTCTCCTCAAGTCTGTTTAAAAGCGATGGTATCTGTTTATTAAACGTCTCTTCATTCCATTGTGACGCCTCTTGATAAAGTGCAAACTCTTGCTGGATACTGGATAAACCACTGGCCGATACCATTTTACGTTTAACGGTTCTTTTCCAACCTTTCAGTTGGTCTTTCATGGAGGACTTCAAGTTTGGCTTAGGCCCGAAATAGCGAGATATTTTAGGTATCGACCGAATATCAGCCATGGCATTCTCAATAATACCTGATTCGGCAATCGACATGATCAGCTCAAACTCATGACCTCCTAGCATAGAATAAGTCCTTTATTCGTAATAATTAGTCAAACAGATGACTCGCGTAGAGACCAATTGAATGTATTTCCTTCCATCCTCTACCTTGGTTCTCAATTGTTGAATGCTCCTTTCAATCAATTTTGCCAACTCCATATCAATAAAGCTGTGCGGCAAACTCTCTTGAAAAGCACTTTTTGAATACATCAGCATCTCTTCAACTAATTTTAGTTCAGCTAGCGCATTATCGGCAATATTCTTCCAGTCGCTAATTTTACTTTGACTGGAATTATTCAAACCACTGATCCCGACACTGAGTGAACGATTAGCGGAATCTTTAACCTTTAGCTGGCCTTCACTGTCCAGTTCGAACTGTAATAGGCACAAATCTGGTTTTTCATTTTCATAGCCATGGATCTCAAACGAACCGAGAACAATTTTCTTCTTCAGTTCATCCGCATTAACAAATAGCCAATAACGCTGGTTAGATTCGGTTCCTTGTCGAACAACCTGGCCTTCTAAAATAATCAATCTAACCAAGTCGCTTGAGTGTCCAACCGTGAACCTTTTGGCCGTTTGTAGATCGATATTAATCGACTCTTTTCGTCCAAATCGCGACTTTTCGTTATGTTCCAAATTAACCTGTACCGAAAGCGTGTCTACCATATCATGCTCAATTCTCTGCATACTCTCGGTGGCCATATCAATTTTGGTATTAATCTGTTCCTGATCAAAGGCAGAATGTTGAGCAAATTTAGCAATCACTGCTCTGACTGATTCCCTAGACTCAGGTGTATTCCAAATACAATCTTGTAACAGCAAGATATCCAACGGCGTAATTTGATCTCTGCCATTAAAAAAAGCACTCGCTTTAAGTAGTTTCACCGACTTTTTCCACCGTCTATCTGAAATATACCCTTCACTTGGGTCATTCAGTTCAGCGTTCTTCTTCTCTACCAGCTCTTTTAGTTGGTATAATTTTTCAAAAATTTCAACGCTTAATGGAATATTGTCAAGTTCCTTCTGCCACTCGTGATATTCATTATGGGTAATTGCCAAGCCCGCTGGCAACACCGTTTCTTGATCCGTACCAGTGGTTAACATCGCCCTAAAATTATTTTTATTTTGGATTCGATTAACAAATACTCGAACTAACATTCGATCATATAAAGCATCCAAACCACTATCAGGGTCGGGAAGTTCATTCGACGCGGAGATCAATAAACGCATCGGCACTTTCAACGTTTCATTGCCATTTTTGAACGTTTTCTCATTCACTACGGTTAGTAAGGTATTTAGAATGGCAGGACCCGCTTTCCAAATCTCATCCAAAAAGACCACTTGCGATGTAGGAAGATATCCATCTACCAAGCGTACATAGCGACCGTTATCCTTTAATTCTTGAATCGACAGCGGCCCAAACACCTCTTCAGGGGTTGAGAAGCGCGTCATTAAATATTCAAAATAACTGCTATTATCAAACGCATTAATCAGCCTCTTTGCTATCATACTTTTCGCAATACCTGGAGGGCCGAGTAAAAATACACTTTCACCGCTTAAAGCGGCTAATAAGCAGAGTTTCATTGTATCTTCACGCTCAAATACACCATCTGAAAGTGCTGTAATTAATTTACGAACTCGCTCAGCTAATAGAACGGGGCTTGAACTCATCTATTCTCCTTGTGAATAAATTAAATGTTGTTAATTCACGGTACAGACTTAATGTCTCATGTTGTGTGATCAAAATCATGTACTTTAATTCTGTGGTAACTTTGTTTTCATAAATGAGTTATTAATGGTTATTTAGTATTCAACACTAATCAAATCACAGGTTTATCAATGGATGTATTTAACTGCACACTCCTCTTTCACAGTGTTGCTAAATTTAAAAGCATGTCGAAAGCAGCTGAACACCACTCTCTTAGCCCTTCAGCTGTCACCAAGAGAATCGCATGGCTTGAAGATAAACTCTCTGTACAACTCTTTGTCAGAACGACAAGACAACTTGCACTGACAGAAGCAGGTGAGCAGTATTACGCGAGGACGTTTAAACTAAGTCAGCAGTGGCAGTCGGTCATTGATGAAACCGCAGGATCGGGTAAAAAAAGTAAGGGCAGATTAAGAATTGCGGCTCCACAACCATTAACCAATCGTGTACTGGCTCAGGTCTGCTGTGATTTTCAAAAAGCGTACCCAAATATTTCAATCGAATTGGAAGTCGCTCATTTTCAAGACCTTCCTCTCTCTCATGCTGATATTAGTATCTGTGCTGAATTGGATGGTTTTAACTCAAGCAGTTATATCGGTCGTAAAGCATTCAATATGCACTACCGCCTGTATGCCTCTCCCCTTTATTTACAACATAACCCCACTATTCACTCATTAGACAATCTCCCCGAACACAACTGCCTTTATTATGGTTTAGAGAAGCGAGTGACTTGGAATTTTGATGCCACTCCCATCCACGTCACGGGCAATTTACGAACCAATAACACCGAAGTTCTGATCACAGCTGCAGTTCTGGGGCAAGGTATCGCTTATCTGCCTAATGAGTTGGTCTCTGAAGAGGTAGCAACCAAAAAGCTACTGCCAATCCTAGATCAACATCGAGGTGAAACCATTAGCACCTTCATCTATTACGCAAAACAAGATTACCTTCCGGAAAAAATTAAACTCTTTATCGACTTCTTTAAGAAATCAGTTGCTTGATGATCCCCTTCTTGCTATTAGTTTTATAAATAACGTATTTATCATTTTCACAAGGAACCCGCATGATTGACTTCCGCTCAGATACAGTAACAAGACCAAATCAAAAGATGCGCAGTATCATGGCCAACGCAGAAGTTGGTGATGATGTTTATGGCGATGACCCAACCGTCAATGAACTCGAATCTTGGGCAGCTAATGAATATGGTTTTGAAGCCGCGCTCTTTACCACTTCCGGAACTCAAGCTAACCTACTTGGTTTAATGGCTCATTGTGAACGTGGGGATGAATATCTGTGTGGTCAAACTGCGCATAACTATCGTTTTGAAGCCGGCGGCGCTGCAGTGTTAGGCTCGATCCAACCTCAACCAATTGAAAACAATCCGGATGGAACGATCTGTTTTGATAAACTTCAGGCAGCCATCAAACCTGACGACTCCCATTTTGCCCGAACCAAGCTATTAAGTTTAGAGAACACCACCAACGGTAAAGTGCTACCTATGGCCTATCTTGCACAAGCTCGTGAATTTGTGAATAAGAATGACCTACAGCTTCACCTGGATGGTGCACGTGTTTTTAACGCCGCAGCTGCACTGAATATTCACGTTAAAGAGATTGCGCAATACTTTGACTCCATCACTATCTGTCTTTCTAAAGGATTAGGTGCTCCGGTTGGTTCTCTGTTGCTTGGTGATAAAGCCTTCATCAATAGAGCGCATCGAATTCGAAAAATGTTAGGTGGCGGCATGCGTCAAGCGGGTATCTTAGCTGCTGCGGGTAAGCTCGCATTAACCGACAACGTTGAGCAGTTAACAGTGGATCATCAAAATGCACAGCTTTTGGCGGTTGAGCTATCAAAACTAGAGGGATTCTCGGTCAAACCTGAACGGGTTCAAACCAATATTGTGTTCGCTAAACTCTCAGATAGTATCGATATTAAAACCATTGCCAGAACACTATTGCAAGAGGAGATAGTAATCTCTAGTGGTAACCCTACACGTTTTGTTACTCACCGAGATATCTCACGTGATGATATTTTACACTTCATCGAAAGGCTAAAAAATGTGTGCTGTAATATTGACAGCACACGTCACTAATAGATAGCGTTACACACCTCTTTTAACGTGGATATACGCGTGACTAAGGGGTGAGTAATGTCTTCTGCATCTGGGTTTTGTTGAAAATAGAGAGTTTTCATTCCAGCGTTAATTCCTGCCTGAACCCCTATTGCTGTATCATCGACAAACAGGCATTCATTCACTAATACCCCCATGTTCATAGCAGCAAAGTGGAGTAAATCAGGTTCCGGTTTCCAGCTATTCGTATCAAAAGCACTAAAGGTTTTCCCTTTAAATTGAGGGAGAAGACCTGTTAGCTGAAGGGCATACTCAATTTTACTCACAGGGCCATTTGAGGCGACACATATTTCAATATGTTTATCATCTAGGTAGTGCAGTAACTCATCCACTCCCGGCATCGGCTTCAGATGTGCTTTAAACAGTTTATTGACCTCTTCGCGATAAAGCGGCTCAAGAATATCAATTGAAATAATCACACCCGCCATTTTACATGCTGATTGCAGAATATCGGCAATTTTGCCTCCACAAAAACGAGATTTGCACTCTTCGAGCGAAAGCGTAGCTCCAAATTTATCAAAGACGTTTACAAGCCCTTGGCAACAAAGTGTCTCACTGTCTACGAGTGTTCCATCACAATCAAAAATGATACAGGATATTTGGTTAGCAGTAGCCATGCTGCCCCCTTATTTATATTATCATCAACTACATCTTATATTCTTTATAGTTTTAATGTTCAAAATAAGAATGGACCAATAATCAGGGATCTAACAGGCTGAAATGTGAAATTTGATACGTGTGATATTTTTTTGTTTAAAAATTAGCCACTGCTCACACAAATCTAATTTTTGAGTGAGGCTAACCAGTTTTCTGAGGCTGACGAAGTGACAACTGCTGCACAATTAAGATCGCTCTCTAATTGTAACCTTTGGCATAACTTAACAATAAAGCTTTGTTTATTAATAGTTTTCATATTATTGGCAAACGCAAGATCGCTGATCATTACCGTTTCATTGGTTACATTTGCAACCAAAGCACACGCAGTGGGTCCCCCCTGTTCTATGGCAAGAAACAACTGATAACTCTCGTCTAAAATTATCTGGGTCAGAAACTCAAACACGCTCTCTTTATGGTCAGGCCACTTTTCGGACAGTAACATGGCAAAGCGAATGGTAAGTCTGTGATTATCGATTAAGACGATTTCGTCAGAAAAAGGAGGAAGAGGTAGCGTGTTGAGTATGTCGATATCTAATAGGTAGGTGTCAGTTTCTGTCGCCTCTGTCGCTAGGTAGTAATCTTTACCAATCACACTCTCTTGAGTTGGGTATTGAACGTCCACATGACTCTGCATCCATGACATTTTTTCTAAATATTTCTGTTCAATTAATGTTTGCAACGGTCCACTCCCTGATTTTCGACAGCCAATAAAAAAGGGATGGTTAGCCATCCCTTTTTATTCATCATTCTTACTTATTTATATATGCAAATGCGGTTTCAAAGGCATCTTGCTGATAATGTTTCAGCCCAACCTCTTTTACCTTCACTAACGCTGGCGTTCTTTTTAAACTCTCTTTCATCTCAGCGGCGCTCAGAAGCGTAACATCATAATCAGACATTAATTGAAGCGCACTTTCTAGTTTAAAACCAACGGCTCCGCCTGCAAATTTACCC
The DNA here is from genome assembly GCF_050337105.1 of Aliivibrio kagoshimensis. Classification (NCBI taxonomy): domain Bacteria; kingdom Pseudomonadati; phylum Pseudomonadota; class Gammaproteobacteria; order Vibrionales; family Vibrionaceae; genus Aliivibrio; species Aliivibrio kagoshimensis. The sequence goes on along the minus strand of NZ_JAKJSQ010000003.1, from coordinate 121,732 downwards.
TTCATCAAACGCTCTTTGATGATCACTTTCTCTACGCCGTAATCTTCCATCAATTTTGCAAATGCAAACTGGAATTCACGAATAGAGTGGGTATCCGATGCATTGTCGATTGACAGTTTTGATACACGACAATTCGGAATATCCATCATCCCGTCAGATTGAGAAAGAAGACAGATAATTGCATCATTCGCTTTCAGTTCTACACCACAAATTTTCATTCTAAATTTACCTAATTTTGCTTGGACTCGAATTATAGGCTAATTTTGACCTGAATTGGCAAATAAATGAAGGCGTCAGTGACTTTTAGTGATATTTGTTATTTTGCCCAAATGTCACAAAAATCAGGTACACACAATGTAGATGAGGGTGATGAGGAGCATCCCGCTAACGTTAACATAATTGCAATAATAAAAATTCTCTGCTTCATCTCAATTCCAGTTGCTGTTTTGCTGTATCGACTTCTCTATATCGACATGGTTAACCATAACTTTACGCTTATCAACACTGCAATGCATAAAATGGGCAAAAAAGCGCGTGTCATCAATAACGTGTTCTTTGTTGCCCCGGCATTTATACAGGAATAAGACAATACCAAGTCGTTCAAAATTGCTATAGTTCATGATGTTAGAATCACATAGATATAAAATTAGGGATTTAAAATGAAAAAACTACTTTTAGCCGTTGGGCTATCAACCCTACTTGTAGGTTGTTCAGACAATGAAGTGGGAGATGTCTCTTTAGGCCTATTTACGACTAAGGACATTAAAATCGAGGTACTTAATGATCCTGTGGTTACTGGTGTAACTTGTCATATGTCTAATGTGGTTGCTGATTTAGATTTTTCTGACCCATCGGATATGGGGATCAGTTGTCGTCAAACTGGTGAAATCACCTCAGAGATGATCAGTCAGATCGATAAGTCTAAAAGTGGTGAGGTGGTTTTCAAAAAATCGAAAAGTATCTTCTTAAAAACACTTAAGATTCGTCGAATCTACGATGCCCAGACCCAATCTTTGCTCTACTTGTCCTACAGTACTAAAGAGACTGAAGGCAGTTACAAACACTCGCTTTCAACGGTACCACTGTGGGATACCAAGGCGTGGGTCGTTCCAGTTCAAGAGTAACGTTGCCCCGACAATACTTTACATTCTGTGAGCTTGTACGACCGCAATTTCAACACGGCGATTACACTGCTTGCCTTTAAGAGTACTGTTACTACACAGCGGCATGTATTCACCAAATCCACGTGAATACAGCTGCTTAGCAGGTAAACTAGCGTCTAAGAAATAACGCCTCACACGATTTGCTCTCTGCTCTGATAAGTGTTGATTCATTAATTTCTCACCACTCTCATCAGCATGACCATCAATAATTAATTCGAGATCATCAAATCGTTCGAACACTTTAGCAAGATTGCTTAACAGTGAGCGTGACTGAGTCGTAAGCTCCGATGACGCCGTATTAAAGTAGAGTTTATCTTCAATCACGATCACTAATCGGTCTTTACTGTCATAACTAAAAGGCACACCTCTAAACTGTAACTCTTCGGCGACCCGTGTTATGCCCTCATTTTTAAGCTCCCCTGACGGGCCAGTTAAATCATACTCTAGCGCTTTGGGAGAAGTACTGTTCTCAATTTCAGGTCTTGGCGGCTCATGCGGTGCGATATCAAGCATAGTGATTTCTGGCATCATGCACCCTGACAGTGATACAACAGTGAAAAGTGGGAGATACTTGTTCATGCCTTTCCTTCTGTACAGTTTAGCCGTCATCCAAATACGGCAAGATAACGATATATAAATAGTATAATGTATAGTTCTTATCTAGTTATCGCCACTACTGGATAAAACTTAAGCTCTCAATATGCGTTAAACAGACTATTTTTCTGTTTGTCTGGAACTTATCTGTTCAAAACCCTTCTAAATCACAAGAAGAGCGTAAATTCTCCATCTCAATTTATCCCTTCCTTTTTACTATTCTCTATCTATTTATGAGTTTTTTATGAACAACCTATCCAAATTTTTACTGCTGCCATTGTTCACTCTGTTATTACTTTCCGGATGCTCTGAGTCAAATCAACCAATAGAAGGGAAACAGTTCTCCCTATTACCGACCGCTATTACGTCTGATTTTCTTGCTCCAGTAACTGAAGTATTCTCTTTATCCTGTGGACACTGCCGGACACTTGAAGCGTTTCTTCCAACCATTAAAAAGCAAATCAATACTGATATAGATAAACTTCACGTCACCTTTAACGATTCAGCTAAAGTGTCTGCGCTGCTCTACTATTCAGCGGTAATGCAACTCAATAAAGTCCCTGAGACCGCCTTTATGGAGCAGTTGTTTAGTGCTGTCCAAGAGAGTGAGGAGCAAACTATCACTCAACAGCAAGCCACAATAGAATTGGTGTTTACTAACCATAACCTTATTAGCCCGTACCAATTCACCAATATTCAACAAAAAGCGCTGCTTCAAATGATTAATAGTGCTGAAAAGATCACTGTTGCAGCCAAAATTAATGCTGTACCTACCTTCATAGTTAATGGAAAATACCAAGTACTGATCTCTGGCCATGAAAATCCAGATGAAATAGCCAATACCATCAACTATCTATTAAATGAATAGTATTACATCAACAGAAAGGAATTGTCAGTGTCAAAAATTATTATTATCGTCGCTTTGTTAGTACTTGCTTACTTCTTCATTCAAAGAATGTCTGGAAATCCAAAATTAGCCGCAGAAAACGTCAAAGCTGGTGAAGCCTTTTTGGCTGAGAACAGCACGAAAGAAGGCGTAATCATTACTGAGTCAGGACTACAGTATTTAGTGATGACTGAAGGCACTGGTGACGTTCACCCAACTGCCAGCAGTAAAGTGACAGTTCACTACCACGGCACTTTATTAGATGGTACGGTTTTCGATAGTTCAGTAGAACGCAATGAACCTATCTCTTTCAAACTAAGCCAAGTAATTAAAGGGTGGACTGAAGGTGTCCAACTGATGGTTGAAGGCGAAAAAGTACGTCTATTTATTCCAAGTAATCTTGCTTACGGCAACAGCTCTGCTGGTGCTATCAAGCCTGGTTCAACCCTTATTTTTGAAGTTGAACTGATTAAGATTGATTAGCCGTTAACCGATTTAAAAGCGCTACTTATCAAAAGTAGCGCTTTTTTTATGTCCTAATTTACAGTGTAAAGCTCTATCTGTTTACTCTAATTGCGGTAAATAGTCGTGCCATACACTCTGTGCGTCTTTCACTGCTTCTTCTCTAGTAATCTCTGCTGATTTCCCTGCAGCCCATAGCACCAAAGTTATTCCAGCCACAACGGTATTGGCAAGCAATTCGAACTTATCAGGTTCTGTGCCCATAACACATTGCTTCGGCTTCGGCAGTTGACTGTTTAGCTTCTCTAACCAATATAATTCCTCAACCCTGTCCGCATCTGCACACCATAAACTCTGACTCACTTTAGGGTTAAACTCACTCTCACCACCCACCCCTTTAAAAGAGACAGTACAAGTACTACTAGCAGCGGGCTGTTGTTTCTGTATAAAGTGCTCAGCTTCGGCGTGCAGCTTTGGAAAACCGGGATGAAAGCTACCACGTAAGGAGATTGCTGAATTAGCAGGGTTTAACATACGGGCGCAGGTATTGATCGGCGTTCTTAATCCATATTCCTGCTGCCAACGAAGCATCTCAACCACTTGAGGTGCATAAACGTCAAGAGGAAGGTAGGCGATCTTACTTTGTTGTAACGCCTGCTGGGCTTGTTCAATTGTATGACAATAAGTTATTCCGACTTTATCAAGGAAATTCGCAGCATGTAGGCGCTTTGTATCCTCTTCGACGTGACCATGAATCAATACTGACGTTCCACTAAGTGCTAATGCTTTTGCCGAATAGAGGTGCCAAGGTGCTCCCTGTAATTCACGTTTCCCAGCATAACATGGCCAATCGACATCAGCGTTTAACTGGCTCAGTGTCGGCGTACATTCAGAAAGGTGTTCTCTTAAGGCTTGAGTAAATCCAGCCACTTCGGCAACGGTTTCATTTTGGACTCGAATTAGCATCATTAACATCGCCATTTTTTCTGTCGGGACTTGGCCTTGCAGATACTCTCTCATCACTTGGTAGGCTTGATCGTAACTAAGTGGCTTTCGACTTCTTTCACCACGACCCACGGTGCGTATACACTCAACAATGGTGCTCATTCTGCTTATATCCCTATTTACTGACTCCGTCTCTCTTCAATATATCCTAACTGGCTCCGATTAAAAATCGGTAAATAGCGTTAGCTCTGCTTTTCCTCAGCTTCAGCAATTAAAATGACATACTCACCAAGCTCTACATAGTCTCCTGGGACAAGTTCAACAATATTCTCAGCACTTTTACCATTAATGAGTAGGTGATATGCCCCAGGCCTTAGCTGATCAAAAATGAATACCCCATCATATTCAACCCAGGTTTCATAAGTCACTCCAGAATAAAGATCTTTTAATTCAACATGTAAACCAGAAGAGACGACAGATTCTTCCTTTTTTTTCAGACTAACGCTTCCCTCGAGCTCAGAAGTAAAAACAACTGGGAATGGGATGTTTTGGATATGCCCAGAGTGGGTAGCAACTGAAAGCGCCGAGTAGTCAGGCAGTAAAAAGGGATCGGAAAGCGACGTATTATCCAAAATAAGCTGATGATCCTTGCTAGTCTGTAAATGCCTCACAAGTAACTTTCCGTTTTCATCTGTTTTCTGCTTACTATTTTTATGTCCCACGAACCTTAAACCTTCGATGGCCACTTCATCTTCATCAAAATAGCCATTTAAGTTATTATCTTCAAATGCTTGCAACATCACAGCTCCACTTGTGACATAGTTCAGCCTATCCACATATAACTCTCCCTCATCAACATCCCACAATAGCGAACTACTCCATCTTAGCTGTGTCCTCCAATCTCCAAGTTCAGTCGCATCTAATGCAAGACGTAATGTGCCAAAGTCTGATGCGTAAGAGACACTGTTTTTGAGGGTATATTGATTGGTTTCACTGGCGTCTAAATAGAGTAACTCTGCCTGATAATTCCATGCTCGTCCAAATGCCACATTGGTATTGAGGCCAATTTTAGTCAATCCCGGAGCATCATTTAACAGAAACTCTGCGTAGGTTCGTAAGTACCAATCAGAATAACGTCCCGAGAGGCTAACAGTATCAATCCAGCGCTGAGTGGCATCGCTCCCTGACATTTGAATCGAGTTATTGATTAACAGTTCGTAGGCACGACTCGACACATTCGCGGTCGCATACCAATTCTGATATCCGTTAGTATTCTCTTGCCAGCGACCAGTGATACCGTAGTTTATCGCCATTGAATCAATTCCACTGTTAAGGCTGACATTGGATTCATACTTACTCAATCCATTGATATTACTCCAACTATTAAAGTCATGGTAACTCACCCAATCCGCTTGCCAATCGACATCAGCGTGGTGGCCTTGTACCGCTGCACTCATGGCATAACCATCGTCACTTTGCGCATAATTGAGCTGCCAATAGGTACTGTCGGTAATAATATCGCTACTTAGGTTAGGGAGTAGCTGCCATTGGTTTTCTGAGGTCTCTTGGCTAGTAAGACCCAGCCCAAACGTTATTGCGTCCAGAGCAGCCCAGTGAGCTCTAGCGTAATACTCTCTTAATTCATCCCTCTCACGCTCAACATATCCACTAATAAGGCCTACGTTACCCTTTTCCATCACTGAGCTATCAAGCATTCGGCTAAAAGATTCGATTTTTTGTTCGCCATTGGGGCCATAGAATCGTAATTGATACTGATTGATCCCAATAAAAAATGGTACTTCCTTAAAACTATAAAGCCCGTCACTGCCTACCCTTTGCAGAGCAACCAAATTACTGTTCCTATATAGTTCAACATCCCAACCAGGAAGGCTCTCTCCACTGACAGTAATACTGCGGATATCATCAGTAAAGCCGTCACCCATTTGTACCGTTCCACCAACGCCCTCATCAGCACTCGATACTAAAGGGAGTGAATGGCTGTTAATTTCACCTATTCGATAGTGCTTCATCCAGTAGTCACTCTGCTCTCGCTCGAGGTAGAAAGTGGTATCCTGCTCACTTGGACCCCAGCTATAATTACCGTAGATACTGTGGCCTAATGCATCGAAACGAGTCTGAAGCGAACCATCACTGTATTGGTCGCGGTGATTATTTTGGTCTAACGCAGAGAAACCAACGTCAATATATAGCGTTGGATCGCCTAAAGCAGCGTATTGATCGGGGAAATGATGATATTGCACCGCTTGATGATTATTTTTATTATTGTATTTTGTTAATTTGGCGTTGCGTTCTCTTATCTGACTAAGCGGGATCCCCTCTGATTCTGCAATTTTTAAGTGCTGCTGGGCCACTTGATAGTGGAAAACTAGACCTAACATCTGTTCAAAGATCGACTGTTCTAAATAGATATCCCAATCATCGAAATAGACCTCACTGTTTGCCGCTTTACAATCCTCATTATTAACGGGAAATTTCATTAAATGGTCACTAAGAACAATGGTATGCTGGGGATCGTTAAACCAGCCCTCTGCAGTTAGATCTTCAATATTAACTTGGATGGGCAGTAATAAAAGTTCAGAGAGAAATTGTAATGGAAAGTAGAGTTTTCCATCCGCCATATAAATAAACAGTTCGTTACTTAATGCTTCCTCTCCATAACTAATTTGAGCAACAACAAATAGATCCTCATTAGCCACATCCGTTGTGTAAGAGTGGCTAACATCATAACAATCGTCTTTTTTTTTGTTTTCACCTGCAGCCTCTGTAATACCCAGTAGAAGCATCAGTAGTAACGTATAAAATGAGAACCAGATTTTTTTTATAATCATCGTTCAGATTAGATCGTTAATTCCATTCTTACTGATTTGGCATTATACAATTTACTATTTTCTGTATACTTTATGAGTAGCTTGGTCCCAGCAGGAAGTGATTTATCTAGCGGTACATTAAACTCTCGCTGTTCTAGTTCAGGATAGATCACTGCATTTTTCACCGTGCCAACTAATTGATTATTTAAAACGGTATAAACTTCAATATCACCATAAGTGCTACGCAATCCAGTTCGATTTAACGTCACCATCACAGATTTTTCTGTTTTTTGGCTTATATTTTCAATAGACAAATCAGCGTCTAACTCGCCTACCCTTAAAATAACTGGAATAGCAATTCTCAAGTACGCCTTAATTGCTAGCGCGACTTTATTACCTTCTTGGTTATCTTGTTTTGGTTTCGTAGTTGGAATTTGGTGAAATACAATATAGCTTCGATACTCCCCTTTAGCCGTATTTTTTGGTAGCCGAAGTGCAAGTCTAACTTGTCCAGCCTCCTCGGGTTTTAATGTAAAACGTCGTGGAGAATATCTTATAAATTTTGAACTGGCTGTTTTTGATTCCCCTTTTGAAATATCGACATATACACCATTTGCTTGCATTCTCTTATCTTCAAAGTAGACATTATAACGAGTCGTTTCTGATGCTTTATTTACCACTGACATAGTGGCACTACGATTCTGATTATCTAATTCAACTCTTGTTGGTACCACTAATAAACTAGCAAAGAGTGAATGACTAAATAGCAAAATTGGGAGAAAGATAAGAGAGAGAGATTTCATTACTGGAGCCTACAACAGGTGCTGAAAGATAACCTGCCGAACACGGCAGGTTGTACTGATTAATAAGTAACTGTCAGGTCGTAAGTTACTGTACTTGAACCGCCAGTAGCCGAAGCACCAACAGTAATATTACCATACACATTTACAGCTAATGTTCCGAGAGCTATGGTATCTGTTGCAGCAACTGCAGGAGCAAAGGTAACATCTGTTGGCTCACCAGCAACGTTCCCAACGGATAAGTTAACCAATCCGTTGTTTCCCGTTACAGTAAATGCGCCTAGAGTCGTTGCATTACCAGTGCCTAAACACAATGTTCCCGTTTCAACGCCAGCACTGTCCATTCCACAACTGCCAGTCGTACTAATATCAATATCGCCAAAGTCCATTGTAGCACCAGCAATAGTCGCTAAAGGAGCAACTAAATTAAAGGTAGCGGATCCTGACGTTACTACCGCCATCGCCGTGCTCGATAATAAAAGTGATGATGCAATAACTGTTTTTATGAGTGTTTTATTAATCATAGTATTTCCCTGTCATTTTATTTATTGAGGTACTACTTGCGTTTAATCCCTATTTATAATCTGGATATAACTTATATAGCATTTAAATTTTGACTATCTACAAAACTTGAAAATAAATTAACACCTGTTTATTTTACATACAAGACAAATACTTTAACAACCTTTATTATTGTGACATTAAATATGGAGTGACATAATAATGACAGTGACAAATAATTGACTACACGACCGATAATTTATTTAAACACAGTTCAAATATCTACATTAAAATACAACATGAAAAACATAATCATGATGTAATAACTCATGTTTACAGACTTACTAACAAATTTTATATATTTATTATTATTTTATACACTGGAGGGTTATGACATCACTAAATTTTAATTTACCTTTATACTTGATACTCTTTATATTACTTCCATGTCACTCTAAAGCCGAAATAATAATTGAAGAGATCCAGCCACTTAAGTTCCCAAGCATCATTAAAAACCTTGGTAGCTCTACCATCGTTTTAGTGAATTGGAAGGGAGGAATAGGAAAAGCAACAAATAGTGACTTCTTCGATCACATTTACCATGCTGGAAAATACAAAATATACTCAGACACTGAAAAAAACATCACGATTAATATCACATCTATCAATAACAATAGCGGAATAAAACTAAAATCATTTAAAGTTCGCTATAAGAATAAAACGTATAAGTCTTTCCCGACCTCAGCACTTAAAAACCCAGGCACTAAAGGAGCAACTATTAAAATTGGAGCGAAAATGGTTGCCAATAAGAACACAACACCTGGTTCAAAGCAGCCACAATACCTCATTCAAATAGATGAGCTGTAAATCCAGTTCATCTATATTGATTAAATTAACAATTAGTGATTGGTAGCGCTTTATTTGCTCCCCACTCACTCCAAGAGCCATCATATAAACTAAGGAAATTAAACCCTAGAATATCTGCAGCTAATAATATAATAGTGGCCGTGACACCAGAGCCACAGCTGGTTATGATTCTTTTGTTTTTATCGATCCCATGTTGAGTAAACACATTATTTAACTCTTCATAATCAATAAAGTGCCCCTCTTTGATTAACTTGGTAAATGGCAAGTTAATCGAATTAGGAATATGACCAGAGCGTAACCCTTCTCTTGGCTCCGCTACCATGCCATGAAACCTAGCGCTTGATCTGGCATCAATAATTTGGTGTTCCGCAATATCAATAGAACCTACAACTTGTTGGGCATTGAACAGAGATTCTGGTATCGGCGCAGCAACAAAATCACCACCACCGTTGGGTTGGCGCAACTGACTTGTCACTTCAAATCCTTGATCAATCCACGCAGGTAAGCCTCCATCAAGCACATAGACATGCTGATGACCCATGCTTTTGAGCATCCACCACACTCTTGGTGCTGAAAAAATACCAACATCATCGTAAACCACCACAGTAGATTCACTATTTATTCCTAACGCTTGCACATTTTGGGTAAACTGTTGACTGCTTGGCATGGTATGAGGAAGTGGACTGGATAAGTCACATATTTTCTTTTCAAAATCAAAAGATAGGCTCGTTGGTATATACACGTCACTTAATTCCCCCGCCTTTCCATTAACAGGGTTAACCATAGTGACATGCAGCAAGGTCACTTTTTCAAGGTTTTGACTCAGCCACTTTGAATTCACTAACGGATGATTCATTCTTTCTCCTTTTCTATTTTTATTATTATCAATTGACCTCTTCAAAATCCCATTTCTCAGTCGGACAATCTCTTAATGACTTTTAACGATAGTAGATTAATCAACAAAAGTAACCAAAATGCGCTCATACCACCGCTCGCGCTCTGTCTCGTAGTTACCTGTTGAGGTTTGGGCTGTACCTTCCCATTGATCACTTGAGTTATCCAATTACGATAATCACTCACCTCAGTAAAGATAGATTGGGCGATAACATCTGGGTCTCCACACAAATTTGAGAGATAGCTTAGAACTCCAATCTGTTTGAGAGCCAATGTATTGGGATTTTTCCATAATAAGGGGCCTCCAGAGTCTCCTTGACACCCTCCACCTTTTAATTGGTTGTTCTGATTAAACTCGCCAACGGTGCAAATCTGTTGAGAGTTGAGAGTAATCCAATAGCTTTTGCACTCTTGGTGGGGGACATATTTGACTTCAACGTGTTGTAAGTTATCGTTGCTGTTTTGCCCACTATGGGTATTCCCATAACCTAGCATGGTATAGAGAGGTGCATTAGTGGATACAGAATTCAGGTCTCTATAGACTATTTCATCACTCTTTGTTGCCAACACTGAAAGCGTCGTATTAACATTGGGTAAGGGTTTTCGCACCTTTAATACAGCTATATCATCGTTCAATCCGTTTTCGATGCGGCCATCATAACTGTCAGGGTAGTAGACATACTCAACCGCAGTACGTTGCAAACTGAAGTAATCACTATCGCTGCTCCCGCCAACACCGATAACTAGGTGTCTATACTCATCAGCATTGTCAACACAGTGTGCAGCTGTAAGCAGATGCCGATTACCTATAATTGTTGCCCCACAGATGAAAATTAATTTACCTTCTGATTGATAGAGCTTAGTCGAGATAATTCGGGCCATAAATGGATAACTACTGTTTGTCGTAGCCGTTCCGTTAACAATATAGGGGGTTATTTTCACCGAGTTTGAAACAGACAGGAAAGGGAAAAGAGAGAGAAGAATGGCCATTATTAGTCGATTAAGCATTTACTCTTCAAATCAGTTGAGGGTTTCATTGAGTATAGAAACCTTCAGGATGAAATGAATTGCATATTCAAGACATACAGACAATCAATTGATTGAAAGTAAGCCTTTTCCTCGGATCACACAGATCAACAGTAGTGGGATTAAGAAACCAACGCCTATTCCGCTGCCACTACTTGAACCGGTGATGCCCGAATAATTTGAAAACTTTGGAGTTTCATTGCCGTTTAATACACTTTGAATCCAGCCATTATAGTCCGCTACTTCAGTAAACACGGCTTGGGTAATCGTACCAGGGTCAACATAGTGTTCACTGCCTATACTTGGAATATCATACTCTAACTCCAAAACGGCAACATCGTGATGGAGACCGTTAGCAACAATACCGTCGTAGTTGTCTGGATAGTAAATATATTTAACTGGGTAGCGAGGGCTTAGTACAAAGTCTTGATCTCTATCACCATCAATGCCGATATAGAGATCATCTTTATAGGCACTTTCATCAACACAATGCGCTGCAGTCAACACATACCGGTTATTGATTAGAGACGCGCCACATAGCGCATATAGACTATTATTAGATTCATAAAGCAAACGTGCCATATATTGATAGTTATTGACAGAAACTGGCGTGCCATTGACGATATATGACGTGATCTCAATCTCTTGCGCTTCTACTACTGTGCTAAGCATACCTAGAGCACAAGCAAGTAACAGCGCAGTATTACCATTTTTCATAACACACGACCTTGCTGGAAACCAACTCAATAGCGTTGTATTAAGTATTGTTCAGCAAGGGTAAGATCACAATCGTAATACCACGTTTTTTTGTATTGTTGACTACCCCTTTGATAACGCTTCAACGGTTTCATATTGATTTCTATTTTGTTTTTATCATTTCATTGCTACATTTCAATAGACTTGTTAATCACCTCAAGGAAGTAAAATGAAATTCAGTAAACTAGGAAGCAGTGGTATCGACGTATCAAGAGTCTGTTTAGGTAGTATGACTTGGGGGTTACAAAACAATCAACAAGAGGCTAACCAGCAGATTGATTATGCACTAAGCCAAGGGATAAACTTCATTGATACGGCTGAAATGTACGCAGTTCCCCCTTCAGCAGACACCTATGGAAAAACCGAAACCATCATTGGTAACTGGATTGAGAACAACCCTGCTCGTCGTCAAGAGATCATTTTAGCCAGCAAAATTTCAGGCCCAGGCATACCGTGGGTTAGAGAGGGTGGCATCATCACCGGTACCGAAGTGATCAATTCGGTGGATGCGTCACTAAAACGGTTGAAAACTGATTATATCGACCTTTATCAGCTTCACTGGCCAAATAGAGTTGGCCCTCATTTTGGCAAGCAGTGGCCTAACCAAATTTCATTTAGTAATGTGAATAGTGCTGAACAAACCGCACAAATGTTAGACATCCTACAAGGATTACAGCACTGCGTTAAAGCTGGAAAAATTCGTTATTGTGGTCTCTCTGACGATACTACCTGGGGCATTAATACTTACCTAAAACTCAGTGAAAAGCATGATTTACCGAGAATGGTGTCAATTCAAAATGAGTTCAGTTTATTACACGCGAAAGATTGGCCTTATTTAATTGAGAACTGTGTACATGAAGATATTGCCTACCTCCCTTGGTCTCCTTTAGCTGGTGGAGCTCTGTCTGGAAAATATCTAAATCAAGCACGCCCAGCAGGCAGCCGCTGGACGTTCATGCAGCGAAATGGCATATACCGGGATACAGAACAATCTCAAGCAGCCATCGCTGACTACGTGAAACTGGCTAAGCAGTCTTCTTTCACTCCATCGCAACTGGCACTCGCTTGGTGTAATCAAGTTGATGGTGTAACGTCGACCATTATTGGCGCCACCAGCATGCCTCAGTTAAAAGAGGACATCAGTGCGTTCTCCATGCCACTTCCAACGGCGTTATTGGATGAGATAAGCGACATATTTAAACGTTATCCAATGCCTTACTAACCATTGAACAAGGACGTCCAGTGCAAACCGATTATCACAAAAAACTCGTACCCGTCATTCGATATTTAGAGAAGAACTTCAATCAACCGTTGAATCTACATGAAGTGGCAGATATTGCTTGTCTGTCTGCCTTTCATTTTCATCGTATCTTCAAGATCGTCACCAATGAGACCTTAGCCGATTATATTCGTCGGCTAAAACTGACCAACGCCGCTCAAACGTTGTTTAATACCCAGCAGAGTGTCACGGAGGTCGCGCTTGATCACGGGTTTTCCAGCTCACAAAGTTTAGCAAAAGCGTTTAAGAACTACTTTGGGTTAACACCTACGGATATAAAGCGTTGCTCTTCATTCGACCAACTCTCGACACTGTTAAAAAACAGCAAGATTGGACACACGTTAAGCAAACAGGGACACGAAAATCCCCCAACAAATACCTACACTGATTTGGCTCATCAACAAAGGAGAGAGCCAATGAAAACCGAACAATTTGAAGCTCGTACATTAGCCTACGTACGAGTTACAGGCCCATATGGGGAGAACTACCAGCCAAATATTGAAAAAATCTATCAATGGGCAGGCGCAAAAAATTTAGCGGGAGGTGAGTCTATTTTTATCTATCATGATAACCCAGACATCACACCTCTGGAAAAGTGTAGAACGGACATCTGTATCTCTGTTCCTAGTAATACCGAGGTAACGAATGGGATTGAATTACAGACATTGCCCGCTGGCGGCTACGCTTCAATCCGAAGAACCGTCACTGATAAGGCACAATATGGTGAGTTTTGGGAAGAGTTGCTAACTGGAATTATTGAATCGGGTCTAGAAACGGATGACCGCCCCTGCTTTGAGCTATACCATAGTTATGATCAACAAACCGATGTCAGCGATGTCAGTTTCTACACCGCAATAAAAGTCTAACGATTAAACACTGTGATACCTGCTATCACAGTGTTTTACCGAGTAAAAGTAAAGAAGAAGTAAAAGGAAAGAAAGGAAAGTGTCTGTCCCATCAAGTCAAGTGATGGCCTTACGAAAGTAAGCGAACGACTCCTATTTCAAGCATCGTTGATCTGTTGTATGAATTTCGCGTCAGCCCTTGAATAACACTGACCATCAACATAAATGCTGCTTTGCAGTAAATACACCCTACGTTTGTTTTTTACGCAATGCGCCTGAACCTGAATTAACGTATTAAGGGGGATGGGCTTGATAAAGCGAACATCAAGTTGCGCCGTCATTGCACAAACATCGCGAGAAAATAGGCAATGCGTCATGGCCGTATCATGCAAAGTCGTAATTGTGCCTCCTTGCATGACACCTTGGTAGCCTTGTACTTTTTCTGTTGATACAATTTCACCTTGCACTCCTCCACTTGGCAATAAAGTAAAGTGAATTGCAGTGTGGTGATTAAAAAAAGGCTGGCAGCAAACTGCGCACTCTTGGTGGTTTTTGGGTGTTTGGATAGACATACAATACCGCTGGGTTAGAGAAAGTCATTGGGCCTAGGCCGAATAATATTAATAAGGTAGAAAGAAAGTGGCGAGACCAAAAATAGAACGAAATATATGCGGTAATGCGCCATACGAATGTTTTAAACCCAACGGAGTGCCACTTTCCAAGCTTAATAAAATTGAGCTGTTAGCCGAAGAACTCGAAGCTTTACGTCTGGCTGATCTAGAATCTCTCAGCCAATTAGAAGCAGCAACTCGTATGGGAGTATCTAGGCAAACTTTTGGTAATATTGTTAAACGTGCACGAGCGAAGGTCGCTCAAAGCTTAGTTCATGGACATGCGTTGATGTTTAATCGCCATTAAGGCTACAACGATTAAAAACATCATAAAGGAGATCAAGTACGTCATTATTTCCGCTCAGATTAAGTGTTCAATTTGAAAATCTTAGTAAGGTGATTCATCGTACTTGGTGAGAGTTTGTTAACGGGTGCTTTCTTGTTTGAAGTCGCCTCGTGATTAGATGATAACAGTATGTCAATGGGGGATGAAAGATCGGAATCATGCCCTGAATAGCAAGTTTTATTTTTCTTAGCTGAAGGACGAGCAAACTCAATTTGAGTAACGGGAGTCAGCTGGCTCACATCAACATTTTCTAAATCGAATCCTCGTGGTACGCTCAATACACAGACATTAAGCTTAAACAAGGTGCTAAGCATATTCGTGCCAATGAGACGAACTAAAACGGCGTCTACTTTATTGTCTTGTAGTGCTTTGCTCCAGTACTTCTTATGAGCACAACAACCCGAAGGTTCTGGTAGTTCGAGGATTCTTTTGATCTTCGTTTCGCTATCCCAAAGCATGATCTGAGGAGCCTTGGAAAAGTGATTAGAAAGCGTGGATTCGCAGCTGGGAATAGCAAATAACATAGTGAACTCCTTTATCTGGTTGATAAAGACACTATACATCTCGTTATTGGCATATGCCAATAACTAATAGTGAAAAATTAGCTTCCATTTAGCGATGGTGATATCGATTACTCCTCAGTGCTCTCCCAAAATAGTTCGATCTCTTGGTAGATACTGTCACTACTCAAGATTGACACGTGGCCTTCGTTGAAACCTATCACTTTGGTTGCTTGCTGTTGGGCTTCATGACGCAACTGGCTAGAGAGCACAATCACTCCATCATTACTTTCAGCATTAATAAGGCCTTTACCATCGTAACCAAACATCAGCAGATGTGGCGGTTTATGGTGTTTCAAATCAAACAGCGTTTGAATAAACTCACTGTCTGGATTTAACTCTCTCCATGCTGGCATGACAACAGGGGAATACTCAACACCACTCTTCGCTGAAGCCACCCCTCCAAACGGAGATGAGATAGAGGTAAAGCTCAAAATACTCTGGCAATTAAGGCCAATTGCACATTGGTTAAGATAATCCTCAACCACTAATCCCCCCATACTGTGAGCAACAATATGAATTTTCTTTACTTTATGTTCCGTCATCTCTTTATGGACCATATTGGCAAGCCCTTTCGACACTAAAGGTAAAGAGATCGACGTAGGGTAATTAAGCACCCAAGCTTGATATCTAGTATCGTCTAACTGTTCAATCAAAGGTTTAAAATCCAATGCTGTCGAATTGATACCATGAACGAAAATAACGGGGATTTTTTGAGGATCGTAAGGTGTTAAAAAGTAGAGTCCTGTGTTTTTCTCTAAGAAAAATTGAATCGGTTGCCACATTCCCATAGTGGCAGATTCTCGCGAAAATCGTTTATCATCTAATGAGGCAAGTTTACCCGTTTCAGACAAAAACAATTGAATATTCAATAACTTTTTTAGCGGCTTATTCACCAGTTGTAGCGGAATATGTTCGGTTTGATATCTCAGCTCAACATTAATAGCCTCATTGGGTGAAAAGTCATCCAAATCCACCATAACGAATTTTTCATTTTCTTGAAACATGAGATCATTGTTGCTGTCTTCAAATATTAATAAGGCACGCGTACTTTGCGCCGCTAATGTGGTGATGTTTTCTCCTCCGATCATCACATCATAGCCATTAATCCAGGAAGCATCAGCATCATTAAGATGCTCAATCAATACCATGCCAGTTCCCGAAGCCCCTGTTACTGATAGGGAGTACTCCACAGACTCATCAGCCAGAAACTCTAGATCAGCCGCTAGATCTCTCAAACTGCTGCAACCAGCTAGATTTATGGTTAACAGAACAGATAGACATAGAAGACACTTTCTCATCACATTCCTTTAAACAGACGTTGTGCGTTACGGCTTACTTTAAGCTTATGATTCTTAAGTATAACGTGCATATTACCTGTAAGATCTTTTTTTACCTTATCGATCGCAGAAACATTAACAATGGTTGATCGGTGGATCAGCCAAAAAAGGTCTGGTTCTAGTTGCTCACTTAACTCTTTTAATGACGTTCTAATAATATATTCATTAAGCAACTCTGAATCACCATCAGCAAGACAGTAGAGAGAGACATATTTATCTTCCGCCTTAAAGTAGAGCACGTCTTTCACTGCAATAAGATGAATCTCTTCTCCTTTACTCGCCTTAATCCACTTTAGCGATTCAACCGTTTTCTGCGTTGTTAGGCTGGCCAATTGATCCATTAACTGTGACATATTCGCCAACTCAGTGTGTTCATGTTTCACACTTTCCGCTAACTTCTCTTGCGCTCTAAGACAAGCTGCAGCTAATCGTTCATCACTGAACGGTTTTAATAAATAATCTAACGCATAGTGTTCAAATGCTTTGACAGCATATTCACTGTACGCCGTCGTAAAAATAATAATGGGTGAATACTGTGAGTCTTTTTGCTCTAGTACTCTTAGCTTTTGAGCGACCTGAACCCCATCTAAGCCCGGCATTCTAATATCTAGAAACAGCACATCCGGTTTTTTATCCACGACTTCTGCCAATGCGGAAGCCCCATCTCCCACAGAAGCGACAATATTCAAGGTTGGCCAAATATCACCAAGCGCTTTGTTAAGGTGCAGTCTCAATAGCGGTTCATCATCAGCAATAATGGCCGTGGCAAATTTTTCTGCCGCATTATTCATCTTGGTCACCCTTAATTGAAGCGCTCTCCAACGCCATTAGCATGGTCTTGGGAAGCGAGATGTTCGCCATCACTCCCCCACTGCACCTCTCTACAATAGAGAGCGTTGCTTTATCTTCACCGCTCAGAGCTGCCAATCGATATCGAATATTATCCAACCCAATACCACTGCCAGTGTGGTTGCCATTTAACTGTAATCCCACTCCATCATCAAGTACTTCAAAATAGAGATTATGTTCAGAATCTGAAATATGGATGGTCACTTCGCCTCCGTCTCGTTTAGGCTCAATGCCATGAAATACCGCGTTTTCCACCAGCGGTTGAATCAGAAGAGGTGGGATCTTTTGTTGAAGATCAACATCGTCATCACAGACTATATTAAACGAAAAACGCGGTCCTAATCGTATGACTTGAATATCTAAATAGGCAGTTAACAGTGTAATTTCATCTGAAATAGACGCCGTTTGTTGTCGCTGTTTACTCAGGTTAGCCCTTAATAACTCGGTAAAGCGGTTCAATAACTTTTTAGCTAGCTCCGGCTCTTCATCGATTAATACATTAAGGTTTGCAAGAGTATTAAACAGAAAGTGTGGTTCTATTTGGCTCTGAAGTTGCCCTAATTGGCTCAGAACAATGGCCTTCTCTTGTTCGGCTTGAATACGCTTTGCCGTTTCAAGGTCTTTTTTAATCCGCATGCTTTGCTCAGAAGTATAAAAATAGTAGTAACACATTGCGCTAAAAAGAAAAGCCAGCAAAAAGACTGGTTTCATCTGTCCAAGCGTTGCGAGCTCGTGACTCTCTTGCATCCAGTAGTATGCATTAATGCTACCCACAGCAATAGCCACAAACAGTGACAGCACTTCAGATCGTGGGCTGGGAATATGAGGAAAACACCTCTCAATCATATGACCAAAAAAGACCGCCGACCAACCATAACCAAAGGAGGTAAATAGATGGATATACAGTTTCCCTGGCCATACGGCATAGGTTGTAAAAGCAACGAATAGGCAAAATATCGAGGTTAATGTCAATGTGCGTATTGTATGATTTTTTTCCTGACTAGCCATTAAAAGCGTCCTTTTGCATTGATCAATACCAACCGGTTGTCCGCGATTTGTTGGTACGCTGAATCATGAGCACCAAATATGAAACGTCCCGCAATTTCAATCGTTTGATGATAGTCTCCTGTATCAAAAAGTAAATACTCAAACCACTGTGTAACGATAACACCCTCATCTTGCGGTGAGTATAAAATATCTAATGTTGGCGTGAGTTCTAACCCTTGTGTATATTGAAATTGATCAAAAGCCGTGCTGTCGAGTGACCAATGAAACATCACATTGTGCTGAACAATATTCGCGTGACTAAACCCCTGTCCATAGGATTTTGCCAGTGACTGCGCCGAAAGCTGATGTTCAAGTGTTAACGATCTTGCTCGATGAATGGCCGCTTCCCACTCACTATCACTCCAAGCCCGGCTATCGTACCAATACTCAACAATCACGCTATTACCCGATGAATTGGCCCACGTTAAACCTAATAGACCCTGTCCAGCATGCTCCTCAGTTTGAAGTGTAACGGGAGTATAGTGATCATCCGTAACATGATATTGAGTAAACTGTTGCTGAAACAAAACAGAAGCATGCAGCTCCCACGCTTCATTTACAACCGTGACCACACTGGCTCCCAACGAGGTCTTTCTCATATTGTCGTAGTAGAGCAACCCTTGCCATTCGCTGCTCTCATCTAGCCAATATCGCCTGACCCCTACACCTTGCTGCTCAACGGTCTGCTCATAGGTCGTTTGTTCCTGCATCACCCACGATGAGTCACTAAACAATAGCGTCCACTCGCCGGATAAATCAAACGAAGAGAGAGAAGCCACTCCCGCCCCCTCTTCAATCTGAATACCAATTGGATTTTGGCGATAGGGCTTAATAATATCCAACGGTCGATAACCATGGCCAACCGCCCAATCTAAACGAACTTTACCCAGTGTCAGTTCAAGTGCTTGATCAAACATCGTAACTTCTTGCTGCCAAAACAGCTCTTGAACAATCACATCGACATCACTGCTCTCTCCATCATGTTGAACATCTCTACTGGTTAAGGCAAATAACCCTAACCAACCGCCATATCTCGCCTCTGCTTGCAGTGATGTATCAAAACGATATCCATCGCTTGAATCCGAGAATAGCGGACTGGATTGCGTCCAATGTTGTCCACCGCTGAGTTGATAGTCCCAATCAATGGACAATTCACTTTCTCTCGCGATTACGCCGTTCGCCATGACTGATGCTGTCAGCAATAGAGGGAACAAAATCCGTAAAATCCATTTCATAACGTATTTCTCACTACAGTCCTGACACCGAGTTTCTCGATAAAAATGCGGGGTTGTAATACTTATCATCTAAGCCTTGTTCAATCACCTCAAGATAATCAATCACCGTCTCCTTTTGCGGTTGAATAGAGTCCTTCAACCTCATCTGAGTCACAGCGGGTTTGCCTTCTCTTTCGCCGCGTTGAAACCACGCCTGTTTGGCCATTTTTCCTGATCGTAAATAGAGGTTGGCTTTAAGTGGGAAATAATCATCACTGTGCAACCAGAGTTCAATTTTTCGATAACTTGCCCCTTTGGTTTTAGCGATTAACTCCAACTTAACACTTGGCTGATCATCGACGGGTTCAGTGAGTAACACCTTGCCTTGATAATCATCACTCCACGTTAATGTCGAAATGTCCCCGATAGACGCCTCTCCCAGCAATTTTTGCATTGGGGTAATGCGGATGGGTCGTCTGCTTTTAGGCATCAATAACCAATAATTATCCCCGAGCATAAGCATCTTTTGTCCCGCTTCTGCTTTGGCTTTAAAAATGACCAAGGATTCACGATTCGGCCGAGTATACACATTGTATTTGCGCGTCTTATTTAGCTCTCCATTTTGATAAAGCGCGACCAAGGACACCACTTTTGATTGCCCTTCAAGCAAACGATATCGGTCTGCTTTGAGTAACATGTGTGTGGCACTATCACTCCCAGAAGCCCAAGTCGGGCTGATTACTAACAGGCTAATGAAAAGCAAAGCGACACTACGACTGATTAATTTATACATAGATTAACGCCTCTATGATCGGTTTTTTCACCCCTTTTCGGGCAGAGAGATAGGCAGCAATCACACAGATCACGGTCACTCCTAAGGTGGCGTATAATGCCAATTCTGGTGAGAATATACTATTAAGTGGGTAACTCTCAGTTCTTCCTGGAGGCGGCGGCATTTGTACATCAACCAGTAACAAAAACAGAGTTAACATTGCACTGCATAATACCCCTACCAGTGAGCCGATCACCGCTAAAAGCGTCGACTCATGAATGAAACTAGTGACGATCTCACTCGGATAACTACCGAGTGCTGACAGAGTACCAATCTCACGAGTTCGCTCTGTAACTGACATGGTCATGGTGTTAAATAACGCCACAAAGACCACTAACCCCATCACCGCTCCCATGATGCTAAAAATCCGGTCATAGAGATTTTTTACCTTCTCATAAAAAAAGGCTCGCTCTGACCAGGGTGTTAAACTCATCTTTTGCAGATCTTCGTATTGCGGTAATACTCCCGATATCCTCTCCATCACCGTTTGGGTCAATTCAGTTTGATAGAGAAACACTGATAAAGTACTGACCTTGTCACTGCCTAATAACTCTTGAGCGGGCTGTATATGCACATAGAGTTGACGCTTATCCATTTCAGGTACGCCAGTCGAGTAAGTTCCCCTTACTTTAAAATCAAAAGCATTGAGCGCCCCATCGGTCGTAGTCGAAAGTAACGTGACCCAGTCACCGACTGATAGCTTCAAGTTTCTTGCTAGGTCTACGCCAAGCATCACTTGAGGTTCACTAGGGTTGTATTGCGTTGAATTAACCGAAGAGAGGGTTTTACCCGAGCGAACATCTAAGAACGGTCCTTTTAAATCAAACTCTCGCTCATTGACCCCCACCCCGACAAAAATACTCGATTTACTCCCATTGGACACTAATCCAGAGAAGTAGACTCGTGGCTGAACTGCTCTCACATCGTCATCGAGAAGTAACCGACTGCTTAACTTACTCGTGTCAGAGAGACCATTGCTCAGCGGCATCTCCTCGTCCGCTTCAAAATAGTTTGGCTGACTGATCGTAATATGACCAATATCCCTGGCCGTTGACTCCTTGAGTGAATGGTATGTGTAGAGCCCAAAACCGCCTGCTGACACTAACGCAAACACCGCAATCGAAACGATCAATACTGACAGCAGACTACGACGTCCATTCCTTAACAAATTGAGCCACGCCATTTTTAACTGGCCCATGACAACGCCTCACTCTCTATCTTTCCATCCACCAGATTAATTCGACGATCACATCGTTGCGCCATTCGAATGTCATGAGTGGCAACAATAAACGTGGTGCCATACTCATGCCCAAGTTCGCGCATCAAATCAATCACGATATTCGCGGTTTTACTGTCTAAACTCGCCGTAGGTTCATCGGCGATAACCAGAGCAGGTCGATGCACCAACGCACGTGCAATCGCGACCCTTTGTTGTTGACCGCCAGAGAGATGGTCAGGTCGATGATGAATGAATTTTTCCAGACCAACTTTACTCAACATCTCAGTAGCTCGCTCAACCTGATCCGATTTTGAGACCTTATTTAATTGCAGTGGATATGCGACATTCTCTAACGCTGTCATCACCGGAATTAAATTGAAACGTTGAAAGATAAACCCCATCTGACTACGCCTCATTTCTGCAGCCGCTATTGCCTCTCTTGGCATCGCCATATTATTAAAAAAGAGTTCTCCCTGGTATTTGGTATCAAGCAGACCAAAGATATTCAATAGTGTGCTTTTCCCCGAACCAGATGGCCCACATAATGCAACCATTTCAGCTCGTTGAATCACACCATAAACGCCGGATAAAGCCGGGACAGATTGAGTACCTAACGAATAACTTTTTTCGATACAATGAAAACGGATCATACGGCCTCCTCCAACACAGCTTGTTGTGCTTTTATCGTAAAAGGGTGATCGCTGTTTTTTTGTTGCATCTGTTGTAACCATCGCGTCGCTTGCGACATATCCTCCGCTCTAAGGGCGGCTATCACACCATAGTAATAAACCCATGCGGTCGCTGAGAAATCATTCTCATTAAATCGACTATCGTTTAAAAGCTCGCCATACAATTCATAGCCACGGTCAAAATGATTAAAAAGGTCAGGCACCGAGGTAAAAGTAGAGGCCGCCATCGCTTTCACTAAATGAGGTTCGAGTAACCCATTTACCCTAGATAACTCAGAGCTTAATTCAGGAGTATGCAATAACAAGGTTAACGCTTTATCCATCCTTGCTAGCCCTCGCTCGGTATACTCCATTTTCTTCCAAGGCATCCAAGCATCTCGGCCAAGCAGAGTTTCAGAGCTGCCCAAATAGATTAAGGTTAGTGGCGTTTTTCCCTCCTCTTTTAACGCAGACAGTAACTGTTGGTGTACCTGTTCAACCGCATCGGCATCTCCTGATGCTCCTTGATTGTAAAGTTCAATCATTGCTTGATTTGGATTGGCGTAGCTCTTGGTTGAAATAACAGTAAAAACCGCTAAAACAAAAATAACAAATATCGGGGTTAAGTATGTGTGTGAAATTTTCATCGACGTTCTCCTTGTTGATGTTGTTATCTTAGTGACAACAGAACAACTGAGCAGAGCATTGCGACGAATGGTAGATAAGGTGGATGAATGGTAGGTGCTGCATCTATTTGATGCAGCAATAACGTTATGTAGACTATTTAATGGTGACAATCTTTCCTGTCAGAGCAACACCTGCAACAAAAGAGCCAGCACCACATTGAAAGGTCTCTTCACTAGAGGTTAGGTTATTTTTATAATTCGACTTTATCTCAACCACCGCATTATGCCCCTCTCTAATCGCTCTCTCTTTCAAAGCAATCATTGCAGATAAAAAGACCCACTGACACGCCTCTTCATCGGATTTATTAAAGGCATTGGTTTTTTTATTTGTTTTCACATTCACATAGTTAGGTTTCGTTTCACCGTGCTTTTGATCGCCAAAATAAAACGCAACGTCACTGCCTAACTTCTCTTTGGCAGCTGCTAGCCCTAGTGCATTTTGGATTGAAAAGCTTAAAACATCATCTCGAGCTTGAACATTTGTACTCACTAAACATAGGTTAACCAACAGCAGTAAAAAGATTTTTTTCACAGTATTTCCTTAATATTTATCGATTTTTAATCTTGATATCATATTACGTTAACGCTCACTCTCATACGATGTTGTTACTCCTGTATTCATTCCCACAATCATTCACTAAGTAAATGAGATATAGATCGCTTTTATATGAATTTGTCATCTTCCATTACACCAATAAAGAGATCTTGATCACTACGGGTTGTTTTTTAGTCGATTACACTGAGTCATCTGTTACTCATTTACTACGAGCACATCATGTCGATATCTATTGCTATTGCCCTTACTACTGCAATCCTTTCTGGGCTTTGGGGTTGGGTTGCTATTTCGTTGGGGCTATTAAGTTGGGCGGGGTTTTTAGGCTGTACCACGTATTTTGCCTCTCCGATAGAGGGCTTAAAAGGGTTAAGGTTAAGCATTATCACCAACCTAAGTGGGGTATTTTGGGCGATGGTGATCATCCAACTCTCCACGCTATTTAGTATTGAAATTTTGGGCTATATCATCACTGCACTGGTGGCTTTTATGATGTGTTTTCAAGCCAATAAATCATGGTTAAATTACATTCCAGGGACTTTTATAGGCTGCTGCGCGACCTTTGCATCCAACGGTAACTGGAAGGTTGTGATCCCTTCTCTACTGCTTGGTGCCATCTTTGGTTACTCAATGAAAGCCTCAGGTTTATGGCTACATAAAAGAGCTAACCAAAACAAAACCACACTGCTGCCACAAAACGATCAATAACCTGACCTAACAACACTCTTCAGAATCTATCAAACAGAGGTTAGGATAGCGTTGAGATAAATCCGCCTCTAATACTTTGATGAACGCGTGAGCCGCAGGCGATAAACTGCGGTTGCGGCGATGCAATAGATAAACAATTCTGTGTAAGCTAACCCCTTTAATTTTAAGTTTATGCAGCTTTTTGTCTGCCAGCTCCTCTTCAATCAAAAACTGCGACACAATGCCAATGCCGACATTTAGCATCACCGATTTCTTCACTGCCTCCATACTGCCTAATACAATTTGAGCTTGAAAAATCACCTTCTCACCATTGGCTTTTTCAAGGTTTGCTTGCAACGAACTCTTCGGGTTGGACAGCAGTAACGTTTGTTGTTGAAGATCTTTAATTGAGATGCCTCCATACCGCACCCACTGATCGAGCTTTGGGTGTTGGTTGGATACAATCACGCATAATTCATCTTCTAAGATCTTCTTACATTCAATTTTTTTGTCATCAAACTGAGTAGGCTGAGAAACAAACCCTAATTCAGCGTCTCCATCAAAGAGCATCTCTTGAATCACATCCCTTGCATATTTAATGCGTGAATCAATACGAATACCTGGAAATTGTTGATGAAAATGTGCCAACACCTCTGGCAGCATATAGGTACCTGGTGTATTGGAACTACAAAGTGATAGATTGCCACTGGTTAAGCCACTCATCGCTTCAAGTTCAGATTTCGATTGTTGCAAAGCGTGCAGTGCTGACTGGCACAAAGGTAATATTTTTTTGCCCTCTTCCGTCAACTCAATATTTCGTCCGACCCGATCAAACAGTTGAACCTTGAAATACTGTTCTAGATTTTTAACTCGCAATGAGATAGTCGCTTGAGTACAGAAACACTGCTCAGCGGCTTGAGTGAAACTTCTCAACTGCGCGATGTTCACAAACGCTTCTAAATTCTCAATCTTCATGACTCAACACTCCTAATTATGTGCGAACACCATTTTCTGCGCTATGGGAAAACCACAAAGGCCGCAACTGAATATCAGAAGCGACCAAAGCACGGTACCACTTTACATCACGCCCCTAATTTAGGCACAACACCAAGCAGATCCATCTGGGTGAAAAATATATCTCGTCCCGTTAAATTGGTTAAAGAACCGTGGTTAACATACCGTTCACCAAAGCCGCTAATCGGCTGTTTTCTTACATCTTCTCCTGCAATAAAAGTAGGCACCGGCGCCCCTGAATGATCCTTTCGGGCACACGGGGTTGAGTGATCACTGGTATAGCTAATATAACATTGTGCTAAATCCAGAGTCTCCAACATGTAACCTACCATTTGATCTAGCTTCTCTGCCATCTCCACTTTTACTAATGGTAAATTATCGTGACCTGCTAAGTCAGGTGCTTTCACGTGCAGTACGACCCAATCATAACCCTCTTTTAGTTTATCTAAAGCAAGGTTGGCCTTGGCTAAAAAATCCGTATCAAACCCTGCCGTGAACTCGGGGCGATGAAACACATCCAACCCTGACATCCTTGCAATTCCTAACACCGTTTTGTCACCCGCAATACAAGCCCCTTTAATACCGTAAATGCTACTGATCTTCGGTGCTTGTATCTGCTTACCAACCCCTCTAAGCAGAATCATATTTGCTGGAAGTTGATGATTATTTTTACGCAGTTGATTGACAGGATGTTTGTCCAAAATTGCATAACATCGCTCTGTCATCTCCCACACACGAATAGCGGTTGCATTGGCGTGCTCTGAATCATCGAGAGCCACTGGAACCACGACTTTACTTCCTTCTTTGGCTGTGCCGGGATCCGTCGTAGTAATCTGTTCAGATAACCCGCCTCCACGCAGTACAACGGCCACACGGTGAGCACTTAGCGCTTTTGCAACCACTAATGTGCCATCACTAAGTATCATGCCATCGATGGCATCAGCTAACTCTTGCGTGCCTTGATTGATTCTCTCAGCGCGCCTATCGATAACGGTAAAATCCTCTGTGACCGTAGCAAAGTTACCTCGAAAGGCAATGTCACCGGGCTCCATGTCTATGCCGGCACCATACGCTTCAATTGGACCTCGACCGGTATAGACTTCATACGGGTCATAGCCAAATATCGCTAAGTGGCCGACATCCGTACCCACCGGGACCCCAGCCTTTACTGGGTGTACATTGCCGAATTCACCTTGAGACGCAAGTGCGGCTAAATAGGGAGTATTGGCGTACTCCAAAGGTGTTTGACCTTTAAGCTCTGGGTTGGGCAGATCGCCCATCCCATCGGCAATGATCAACAGTGCTTGTTTTTTCATGACCACCCCCTAATTAGCAACAGACTTTTGGGCATTAGATGCCGAATCTAGATCATTTAGCACATCACGGCGCTTCCATAACAACGCACCTGATAACAGAATAACCAGTGTCCACATGGTCCACTTAATCGCTGCTGCTGGCTGATAAGTACGGATTCTAAATTCCACCTCACTGCCCGGTTTCAGTTTCTTTTTCACCACATCAACCGTTTTATAACCATCTTGTTCGCCAATAAAGAAGGTCTTTTTCTTTTTTGACCATTCAGGCAATACGACGCCATACAACTCTTTGCCTTGCGGTACACCCAAAGAGCCGACATACTTACCGATCGCAACGGGTGAGCTATTAATAAACTCATAAGAGACACGCTTTACCCCGCCTGGGTGGCTGTATTTCAACTTGGCTTTTTTCTCTTTGTACAGTTTCGTTACATTGAGAGTTTGATTCAAAAGCACAGCAGCATTGGCATTTTTAAATTGATAAACCAACACATCGCGGCCATGAATTTTCTCAACCTTTGCGGTCGAACTATTGAGTATCCCTTTGGTAGCAACTGCCGACAGCACTTTCCCATCTTCATAAGCGGGTAAGAAGATCTGCCCTTGACTATTGGTAACCGCATTCACAATTACCTCAATTTGACCATCGCTTTCTATTGGACGAATGTTCTCATGGTAGGATTCGATCTTACCGAAATCTTCAGCATTGGCGCTCATTGTGGTTGCTGTAATCACTAAAGCGCTCAATAATTTACTAACTGTTTTCATAATCTTTACTCCGTCAATCTCTGACTGTTAAACAATGCCCAAATAAGCAAACCATGTGAATGACGCGGCGAACATGATGCACCACTTCGCCATAAGGGTAAGAACCCCATATAACAGCTGATTGTTCACAGAGAAGTAGCCAGTACTGTAGTAAACCAAGTTAGCTTTACTATGAGGAGGCAGAGTAATGGTATCGGCAATAGTAAAGGCAGCCGGAAGCGCAAGCATCAATGGTGATACACCTGCCGTCTCAGCCAATCCAACTAAAGTCGGAATTAAGATGATGGTACGTACGGTTTTACTGGTAAAGACAAAGTGACTGAAACTTGATATCGCGATGACCACGCCATAGAGCATGGTAAAGCTCATGTCTTGCACACCAAGATTTGAGAATAGACCACTCAGAGCCCAGCTTGCGACGCCGGTTTCACTTAACGACACACCAGCAGCATACGCCCCAGCAGCAAAGACCATTAAGTTCCACGGAATCTTTGCTTCTTTCCAATTCAAGATGCCAATATAAGGCATGAAGAATAGCGAAGCGGCCATAATCGCGACCATTACTAAGCTAAACTGGAAACCAAACATATCTAAATGCCACTTATCACTGGCCCACAGTGAGATGGTTAACAAGAAGATACCCGCGGCTTTTTTCTCTAAAGTAGTAACAGGACCAAGTTCATCATATTGATTTTGAATCTCTTTGATCTCATCGCCACCCTCTTGTTCAGCTTTAGGGCGGAACAGCGCCAGACCAATAAAGAATGAGGCGATCAATGTTAGAATGGCAATCGGTGCAGAAGCAATAAACCACTCGCCCCACGACACTTCAGAGCCTGTAAACTCTTTTAACAGACCAATGGCCAAGATTTGAGGTGCCGTAGCAGTAACAATGGCACTGGTTGAAATATTGTTCGCTTGTAAACTTTGGATACCTAACAACTTACCTAGATTAGCGTTCCCTTTTTCAACCCCATAGGCTTTGGCAACCAAGAGTACAATCGGTAACAGCATCGCTGCACGTGCTGTCGTTGACGGAATGATAAAGGCAACCGTAAAGTTTGCTGCCATTAAAGACATCAGAATGGTTTTCCAGGTTTTACCAAATCGAGTGATGATCGCTAAGGCGATTCTTTTCGCTAATCCACTCTTTTCCATTCCTGAGGTAATGATGAATGCAGACACCATCAACCAAATCACCCCATAACCTAAGGTACCTAATGCATCCTTTTCTGCCCAGCCACCAAATATCGATAGCAAAGCAATGGCAATCATTGATGTTGCATAGTTAGGCAAAGATTCGGTAATCCACAAAATCAATGCAAAGAAAAAGACCGCTAATGACATCTTACCTTCAAAACTGATCCCTTCAGGGGTCGGCATTGAATAGATGGCCATCAGCACAAACATTGCTAACGGTAAGCCGAAGTAGTACATCAGCTTTTCGGTTTTACTTTTACTACTGAGATCTCGAGTTATCGCAACCATCTCAGTCTCCTTATTGTTATTATCCATTATAATTGCCACGTCAATGTGGCTCGTACGTCAAATTGTTGCTCACAATTCACTGGCAAAAATAGTACTAATGACAAAGCTAACAGTTAAATTGGTTTATTTTATGCTAAGGATTGGCAATCTAAATAGGAGAACTCCCCACCCAACAAGAAATAAGATAAGACACTGTATTATAAGTACTTACATGTCAGTTTCGGTGTAAAAGCAGACAATAAAAGGTAAGGTATGAATCAATTTTGATGAAATTATAACTGGGTATTGTGACCTAACTGACAACTGACGCTGAGTGAATTGAGGTTGATATGAAATAGAGTGCCCAACGAATATCCAACAAAAATACATCACCATACTTTTTAATGCATCATTGCCTAATAATCGGTATCATTTATCCTATTAGATTTTATCGTTTAACAGGACATATTCATGAAACTTACTGCTTTGGATCAACCTCTTTTTGACCATCTATATCAAGATATTAAACAGTTCCGATCAACCTTCGATCTCGCGGTTGAAGATCCTGCAAGTTTAGACGATAAAAGCGATACCCTTCACTCTTCTTTAATCATTGAGGAGCTTACTGAGCTGGCTGAAGCAGACTGCAAAGTAGAGCAAGCTGATGCGATTGTTGACTCGGTATATGTATTAATGGGCCGTTTAGTGCAACTTGGCGACCAAAAGGTAGAAGATAACCTCACCATCAGTTATCTTATCGATCTTCTTCTGCATGTTGCTAATAACCGCAACATTGACTTTATCACTTGCTGGGATGAGGTTCACTCTAGCAATATGAGTAAAGTATGCCGCACCGAACAAGAGTACCAAGAGACTGAAGCCTTCTATGCGAATCAAGGTGTTGAACTGATGGCTACAGTAAAAGAGGAATTCATCATCGCTAAGTGTGCTAAGGATGTTGAACTCGCAAACAAAACCGTTCGCCGTGGAAAAGTATTAAAGTCAGTCTACTACCGCCCAGCCGATTTAGACAAACTGGTAAAATAAACACACCATAAACAAAAAGGCTGAACCTCTGTTCAGCCTTTAATAACTTAGACATCCAATGATAAAAAGACTATTGAGTCTGAATATCTACTCTTCGATTACTGGCACGCCCTTGTTCCGTATTATTGTTTTTCAATGGCACGGTTTCCCCTTTTGAGGTCGCAGTGAGCTGCTGATCATCCACTCCTATCTCTTTTAGATAACTCTCCACTTGAGTGGCACGTTTCAGTGCTAAAGAGAAATTGTATTCGGCAGTTCCGGTTGAATCTGTGTGCCCTTCTACGTTATAACGCCCCTGCTCTGAGGCCAGTCGCTCTTTGATCACTTTCAACACATATTTGGACTTGTCGGTTAACTCATGTTGATTAAATTCAAAATAGACTCGCGCTAATGGTCCTGATGCTTTTTTCTGCGCCGTGGCTATCAAATACTCGCTGCATTTTTTTGATAACCCTGCGCTCACCATATGTTGGGTAAGATAAGCCACTTCAGGTGTCTCTTCAATTGCCTGCTCTATCTGATAAAAAGCCCCTTGGTGATGAGAGATCCGCGTTCCCTCTCCGACCGTCACTGTCTGCTCAAACTCTACCTCATTATTACCACAATAGAGTATCAGCGCTTGATCCACCGACATCTTAGTGGGGTAGCTCGCCGCACTGGTTGTGCCAGATAACAGCAGGGTTATCACACCTAACCATATTGATATTTTCATCTCTCTCTCCACTACGTTAGATGGCCAATTTCTTCAGCAATTAACTCTAAAATCTTATCCAATACTTCTTGTTTATTATCCGCACTAAAGACATTTTCAGCCCCAGCGCAATTAATCAATGACGCGTCTGCATTTGCATTATAATCGAATCCTATAATCACCAATTTGGCGGTGATATCTTTGCCTTCAGGCGTAACATCTTGGTTAAGTTCTTCACGAATTTTATCGCAATACCCCATTGAAATAAGCTGGTTGTGATGTGCCTTATGATTATGTCTAATTTCGCGACTGGTCGAGTCTCTTCCATCAGATAACACCACCACTAAACGTTTAGGGTTATCCCCATCACGAACCAATTGAGCCGCTCGAATGATCCCTTGATAGGTTGCTGTCGTACCTCCAGGACTATAACGGTAGAGATCAGTTTCAACACGAGAAAAATTAGACGTGAGCTTTACATCTTTTACTCTTGCACTTGCACGACTCATACAATCCGTTTTTTCAGTGAAAACTTGAGCCAACGTTTTGTTGTAGTTCGGAGTGTATCTCCATTCTCGTCGGTAAGGATCCCAAACACGATCTAAAATTAATTGATCAACATAACAATCTCTTCCTGAACGGTATGAGTTAGTTAATGTACTAAACGGGGCAATGCCTATTTTGCTTTTCTCGGTGTTAATCTGTTGATTAAATTTATCTAGCTCATCTGCTATTAACATTATAATTTCACGCAGTGCTTTATATTTATCTTGTCCAGAACTTCCTAAATCGTTTGTCATTGAACCAGTAAAATCGGCAGCAAACACAATATCTAACGAGTCACTCTGATACTTTCTTGAAGCGGAAAACCCATTCACTTCAAAACTGTCACCAAAGCTTGGATGCACATTATTGCCAGGAAACCAGGGAGTGTGTTCGGTGCTTACCGTGACTCTATATTCAAAATAACGCGAATCTCCATTATTGAGCCCGGCGGTGCAATCTGGCAGATCTTCACACACTAATTTACGCACATTAATACCCGTAATCGAGTTCATGTCCGTCATGTATTGCGACACCACATTGGTCACAATTTCTTGATTTTTACTGCTACCGCTGCCGCTGCCATCGTCGCTATTTTCATCGTTATGCGCCGCAATCGCTAAAGAAGCCACTTCCGACGCATCTCCTATCCTCGCTTTGGTTTGTAAGATGCGGGCACCATCAGAGGCCAGCACAAACAAGCTGAACAGAGCCGGTACGATCATCACAAACAACATGATTGCGTGGCCCGATTGATTGGCTTTTGATGCACTTCGCCTTGTCATTGCTTTTTTCATCTTATCGCCCAATCATAATTGATGAGGAGTTAACCCGAGTGAATCGCTCACCGACCGCTGCACCAAACCAGTTGTCGGTGTCATAACATAAGGTGACCCGATACAAGGAGGCTTGCCGTCCCCAAGAGGTCACTACTGAAACATGGGTAAGCTGACTCAAGAAGTCATTCACATTGCAACGAAGTGTCCCAACATAAAAGCGCACCGCCGCATTGGCCGCACCACTATTGTCAAAGGTCTGCTCCTCAATCAACGCGCCAAAGTCAGATGCCGTGTAACTCTGCATGGTGCGTTGCAGTGAGTTTTCCGCAATCTGATAAATGGCATTGGTTTCAGCGGCTCGGATGCTATAGTCTTCGCCATAAAGCTGGGTACGTTCTTTGACGATACTCACCAGTGAAAAGGACAACCGATCCAGTTTTCCTTTTACTGCCAATTTAATGATCACATCACCGCTAAACACCAATAACATGCTAAAAGCGATGGCTATCAGTGAGAATTCAATACTAAAGGTACCGCGCTGTTTAGATTTGAAATTGATCACGTTCATACTCTTGTATTACGATCGCCTCACGGCTGAACACCGTGGTTTGATCCATAAAGAAACTGAAGATAGATTTAAAGTCATAACTGATACGATAAATTGCAATAGCACTATTGTTGGCATTACCGCACTCTACTGAACGGTTCCCAGCTTCTGGTACACAGTTGTCCACATGACCGACTAAATCCTCGATGGTATTTAAATATTGCACGCTGTAACTAAAATTCTTCCCATCAACAAACCCCTCCCACACTGAGGTGCTACTGCTGATCACTTGGTTAAAAATCACCAGATAATCTGTTTTCTCTACCTTGGCACTGCGTGCCGCCTCTGCAATCGCCAAGTCACTGATAGCCGAAATGTAGGACATGTAACTCATTTCAAGCCACGCTACGCACATCAACCAAAAACTAAAAAATCCGATCACAAATTCAATGGCGACCACACCCCGCTGCCTCTGTCTTCCCTTTCTATTAATAAAGCTCTTCATACCATTCCTACGACTTACGTTTTAACAGTTGAACCTGCGGTGGTACTTCTTTCACTTGGCTTAGATAGTTGAACATCTTAGCGATCTCTTCTGAATTGTACTTAGACGACAAGATGGTATTGGCGTAGGTGTAATCCCCTTTTCTCACCAGTGCCAATACCAAGTTCGATTCGGTCTGATCGTCAGCCTCTCCTTTCAAATAGAGGGGTAACAGGCGATGAATCGCCGTTTGATAATCCTTCTCTAAGATATCAATCACCGCCAGATTATTTTTCACTGTCATGTCATCGTAAAGGTGTACCCTAGCTAAAGTGAAGTAGTGTCTGGCTTGAAAAAACTGACGGTTAGCAGCGTAAATCATACCTATCAAGTTCTC
This sequence comes from Aliivibrio kagoshimensis, assembly GCF_050337105.1. Classification (NCBI taxonomy): domain Bacteria; kingdom Pseudomonadati; phylum Pseudomonadota; class Gammaproteobacteria; order Vibrionales; family Vibrionaceae; genus Aliivibrio; species Aliivibrio kagoshimensis. Next base: position 88,221 of record NZ_JAKJSQ010000003.1, on the reverse strand, counting down.
TAATTCAGCGTGATTCTTGGACAGCTCTAATGCCGATTGCGCCTGCCACAGCGCTTGCTGAATATTTCCCTGCTCGTAAAGCGCATGCGCTTCAATTAACAGTACTGGTAGACTTGTTTTCTGTGCATCACTTAAGGTGGATAGGGTAAACAACGCTGATTCAGGATCGCCAGACTGCAAATAGGTGTCCGCTAACTTGATGCGAAGCTCGCTGCTGTCCGCTACCCTGATCTCGGTTTTATAGAGATCAATCAGTTTAGCGTGGTTATTGGTTTGCAATAACAGACTCTCTTTACGTGCAAAATCGGCAAAACGAGCATCAGTACTCGCGCAGCCTACTAGCCAGAGCGTAAAGCAGAGTAGAGTAAGTTTTTTAATCATTGAATAACATCCTCATGATTCCTGGTGCAACAATCAAAATAACGATGGGTAGCATAATGAACAAAATCAGTGGCACTGACATTTTGGCCGACAACTTGCCAATCTTCTCTTCTATCCCAAGCATCTGGACCTCTCTAATGTCGACCGCTAAGGTGATCAACACATGGTATATTGAGGTGCCGTATTTCATGCTCTGTTTTAACGTCATCACGAAGCTGCGTATCTCATTAGTGGGCACATCTCGATACATCTCATCGAGTGCCTTTTCTAAACCGACGATTTTAGAACGCTCATCGGTTCGGGTAATTAATTGGGTCAGATCTCGGTCAAAACCCGCCATCTCTTTACTTAAATAGGAGAGCGCCGCTTCCACCGTCATGCCGGTTTGCACACACACACCAAGCAGATCAAGTAAAAATGGCAACGAATTAGAGAGTTTATTACGTAAGTTTGCAGCCTTTCTGGCGAGGATGGCATCAGGCAAGATCACCGCAATAATCAGCCAAAATGCGACAGCAATCACTCCGCTGCTCATGCCCCAACTCATTTTCTCTGACAAAAAATAGATGGCGATTAAGCCAACCACTAACACAGCATATTTGGCTGGCATATAGTAAGCGGCGTAGGGAAACTTGTAATAACCTGCCGATTCAAACTTCTCTTCCACTTCACTCTTTTCTGCCACCAACAGAGTGGTTAATACTTTACTAACACTGTCACTCCCTACATCATCACTCCCGCCGCTCTGTTCATGATTCAAATAGTGATGATTAGCCCGCTCTTTTTTAATTAGCCTTGATGAAATGGAGATGATGAGTGCCACACTGGCCACGATAAAAATAAGAATGTAAAAAATGAGCTGCCGTGAACTTAATAACGCGTGAATAATCTCCATTACTTCACCCCATTCATCAGTGACCACACAATAGAGATACCAATAAACTCACTGCCCATCACGTAGTAAAGAATGGGTTTACCGGCAGGATCAAACATAACAAATTCATAATTTTCAGGACTTAAAAATTTCAGCATGAACAGAAAGATAAACGGAAGTGAAGCCACAATCTTCGCCGACATTCTGGCCTCAGAAGTCAGAGCATATTTTTTCTTCTCGATGGAGCGGGCATCAAACATCAACCGGTTTAAACGCCCCATCACATCTTTGAGTTGCCCCCCACGACGAATATTAGCGGTCAAAGTGATGACAAAAAAGTGGAACGAGGGATAGGGGAAACGCTCGCACGATTTTCGAAATACCGCTTCAGCGCTCTCTCCGACTTGCAGGCGACTTCCCATCTTTTTGAACTCTTGTCCCACCACCCCTTCGAGTGAATTTCCCACATAGATAATGGCGTGCATTAAGCTCTCCCCAGCAGAAACCGCACTGGTCAGAATATTTAGGGCATCAGGAAATGACTCTTCAAATTGTGTTTTTTCACGTTTGGCTAACCATTTAATGCCAAAATAGATGGCCGATAATAGCGTAAACGGCACCGTATATTGCTCTGGAGCTCTGAGAAATTGCAGGTTTAGAAATTGACCAAAAATGGTAGATACCAATAGAAAAAAGAGAATTTTCAGCAGCGCAAAACGGCCAACTTGTCGCTGGATCTTCTTCCATAAGTGCACCATTCGCTTATGGATATTCTGCTGCTGGAATGATTTCAAATCAATCGCTTGCCTATCCGTCAGCATCGAGTCCACAAACTGTGTCTGATTCATGGTCGCCATATAATCATGACGTTTAGGTTTATAAAACCAGATAAAACAGAGTGCGCAGGCACCGATAATAAGCAATAGCGTGACCATTAGCTCACCTCACTAAATGCCGCATTGAGCTGTTCTTCAAGGCCAAAGAATCGTGATTTCTCGACCAATATGGAACGTTGCATCAGCCCGGCAGTCACAAAGTTACCTTTTACTTTTCCATCGCTACCTTGAGGCTCAGGTTTAAAACGAAATATCTCTTCTAGCACTACATTGCTGCCTTCCAAACCGACCACCTCGGTAATGCTCATCACTTTACGGCTGCCATCGTGTAGTCGACTTATTTGAATCACTAAATCCACCGCACTAACAATCGAGCGTCGTATCGCTTCTAGGGGTAGACTACTGGTTGCCATCATCACCATAGACTCGACCCTCGCTAACGCATCTCTTGGGGTGTTGGCGTGAAGCGTTGACATGGAGCCGTCGTGTCCAGTGTTCATCGCTTGCAGCATCTCAAACGCTTCTGCACCACGGCACTCTCCGACAATGATTCTATCTGGTCGCATACGCAGGGAGTTAATCACCAATTGCCTTTGGTCAATACTGCCATTGCCTTCGATACCTGCCATTCTCGTCTCAAGCCTCACCACATGGGGCTGAAGCAGTCTGAGTTCGGCGGCATCCTCAATGGTCAACACTCGTTCGTTATGGGAGATATACTGCGACAGAGCATTGAGCATAGTCGTTTTTCCAGAGCCAGTACCACCAGAGATTAAGATATTCAATCGACAGTGCGCCGCTATCATCATCACCTGTGACATCTCAAGGCTCATGGCACCAAAACCGACTAATTGTGGAAAGTCGATGCTCTGCTTTTTAAATTTACGAATCGACACTGTGGTGCCATCAATAGCCACTGGAGGGATAACAATGTTAACACGACTGCCATCCGCTAAGCGGGCATCACAGGTCGGTTGGGAGTCATCGACACGGCGCCCCACTCGTGATGCAATACGTTTGGCAATATCGAGAAGTTGTCTTTCATCAATAAAGTTCACCTCTACCTGCTCAACCATTCCCCCACGTTCAATGAACACACTTTCGTGGCCATTGATCATGATGTCCGAAATCGAATCATCATCCATCAATGCTTGCAACGGTCCTAACCCTTGTAATTCATTGACCAAATCTTCGACATAACTTCGTCGAACCACTGAGGGCAGTGATACTTCCTCTTTTTCAACCAGTAGGTCAACGGCGTTACTGAGCTGTTCTGAGAGTTTCTCTTTACTCAGGGTGTTCACCGCCTCCGGCTCAAGGGCATCAAAAATCTGTCCTCGAATACGCACGTACATCTCTTTGGTGCTAGCCATGCTACCTCCTTAACCCTAAGCGGCTTAATAGCCCTTTACTCTTTACTTTTCCTTCTTCACCTAACAGCAGTGAGGTTAATAATTTGACCGCCTGACTCATGCATGAAGAAGATTGATGCAGCCGTTTTTTATCCAAAAGTGCGGCATCTAAGCCCGTCTCAAGTGGGAAAATCACATCAATCGGCTGGCCGATGTACTTCACCACCTCCTCTTGTGAGACGGTGGCGAACTTCTCAGCAATGGTGTAGTTAAGAACAAACAGAACTTTGGCAGAAGTGCCCAGTTTTTTTAGTTTCGATTGCAGCTTACTCGCCTCCCGCAAACTTGAAACGGTTGGCGAAAGCACCATCACAATCGTGTCAAACGTCCGACTGACATGCTCTAAGTCATCCGTACTGCTAGCTGAGCTTGAGTAGTCTTCAATAATGAAATGGCACTGACTAGCCAGCTCACTACTCAAGGCATGGTTATACGACTTAAGATCACACTCCTTCATATCTTCTGATTCCAGCGCCAAAATGGAGAGCATTGAAGTTACTTTTTTAACTAGGCTTTTAGCATACACACTGTCGATGTTGCTGATAGAGTCTGACTTTAGAACCGCTTTTTTCTTAAAATTTCGTAGCCCCATCAAGATATCTAAATTGCCACCTGAATAGTTGTGATCCACCACCACACACGTGCTGTTCTTTTTCTCGCACAGTGAGTAAGCCACTTGCGATGCAATCACACTATTACCCACCCCACCTTTGACACCCCAAAAAGCAATTTTTTTGGCGATTCGGCTCTTACTCAACCCTGCTTTTTTCAGTCTATTTTTTTCAACAGTGCGGATAAAATCCACCAGTTCTTCTTTGCTTACTGGCCAAAACAGGTAGTAAAAACCGAGGGCTTTTAACTGGCGAATGGTCGAGATCGAGTCTTCACTACCAATGATGATCACCGACGCATTGTTAGGAAGCAGGTGACTAATACGCTCTGCGTCTTTTATGATATGCGCACTCTCATTGAGCTCAACCAATACCACTTCAAGCTGCGATTTTTTTACGTGTTCGTTAATGGACTCGTCACTGTTGATCTTAATTCCAGGTTCTTGCATACCATCAAATCGGTACGCTTCTAACACCGATTTTTTACACGCTTCATTTTGATAAAAAAGGACAGAAGTTACCGCACTCTCTTTGGCTTTTTTACTCTGGCCTTTTTTTAAAATATCGACTAAATCCATCATGGCTATTTCTCCCCCACAGGCAGTTGCAGTGCCCGCTCAGGGTTGACCATAGATTGCCAACGTGCTCCGTTTGAAAAACAGCCTTCATCGGTACGCGAGTAGTGACCAATCTTGGTGTATTCACAACGATCCACCAAGACACGGTATTGCGTGATAGTCAGTTGAAAATCGAAACGTTGATCCAATTCAACCAGCTCTTCATTGATCTGAATGCTCTTAGTATCCAGACCCTGTTTTCGTAGCTGTTTTACCGTTTTATTGATTAACGCTTCGCCTAAATCAGATCTCCATACCATACTCATAGGCTGAGTGGTCACTAGATCCCAATGCTGTTCAAGGTACTCCGTCAACTCTTCTTCCGCACGACTCACGTGTTTTGGGTTAATTTTCAGGTTAAGGGTATAGGTGATCGGATACAGGTCAACATCGCTGCCACTTCGCTCTGCCACATGCTCAGCGCAACCAAATAGGAATGAAATCGATAACAGAAGTAACCATCTAACGGTGTGTGTACTAATAAGATTCATCATTTTTTGAATCCTCCAGTCGCTAATATTGGGGAGACATGTTTTGAAGAGGCCTTTTCATAACTGCTGTCAACGGCAAAGAAACGCTGCAAGGTGGTGGTCTTCTCCATCAGTGGCAGTTGAACGTGAGCACTGCTGATCGGCTGAACCAAATTCACCGTCGCAACAATGATCAACTCGGTTTTGGTACGCTCGGTGCCAGTATGTCTAAACAGAGCACCCAGAACCGGAATGTCTCCAGCAAACGGGATTTTACTGATGGTTTCTCTATCTTCAGTGCTTAACAAACCACCCAATACAAAGCTTTGCCCATCACCCAGTTCCACTGTGGTTCTCGCCTTTCGGGTTTTCAGTGCCGCCAAGTTGTATGTTTGATTGGTGTATTGAGAATCAATCGAGCTGACTTCTGGGCTTAACCATAACTTAATCTTATCGTCTCTTAGTACCTTGGCCATCAAATCCAGACGAATACCAAATTCCTTATAGCTAACGTTGGTACCACCATCTAAAATGGTGACGACTGGAAGCTCTCCCCCCACTAAAAAGCTGGCGGTCTCGCCGGAGATCACCGACAAATTAGGCTCAGCCAATACTTGGCCAACGCTGTCATCACCGATGGCGGTCACTACTGAAATGATGTCGCTGGCGGAATACTTGTTGGCTAGATTACGTACAAACACCCCAGGTGTCATGGCAAATACATCGGAATATTTGATGCCGAACTCTTCTAAAAAAGAGTGGGAAACTTCAGCAATAGAGAGCTTTACATTCACCTGTTTGGTGGTAATCACATCAATGTTATTCACCAATCCTTCAAATGACTTTTTTGTCATGAAATCGACCACAATCAGCTCATCATCATTGTTCTTCCAACCCAGGCGCTCTTCGGTTGATTTCTTGCCCATCAACTCGCCCACTAGATTATTGGCGGAGTCTTTTATCTGTTCGGTGGCGACACTTCCCGTCAAGACCACTTGGTCGCCAACATTACGCACTTTGATATCACTGTGTGGAAACGCTAACTCCACTTTTTGTTGGATGACGTGCAGACTACGATTAATGAAAATAGAGTTATTAGATAAAGTTGCACCATCTTTGCCGAATATAATCAAAGTGGTCACACCCACAGAACGGCCAAACACCACCACTTTATTCTGCTCAATCACTTGATAGTCGGCCACCTCCGGTGCGGAAATGAATACTGAGGAGATGTCTTTTTTCACTACGATGGTTCTGGCTTCACCTACATCAAAGGTGAGGCTCGATTGTGCCAACGTAGTGGTTGAACTAATCAATAACCAAATAAGTGAGAGAATTGAATACCATTTCATAACTGCGTTCCTACTTAATGATGGCGGTATCTGCTCGATACTCGGTTATCGCTTTAAAATCGGCCAAGACATCCCCTGAGTTGGCCTCTAACTCATTGCCGACATAGGTTCCCACTGACTTGTGAATCTCGAGTTCAGCAATGCGCTTGGCAATGGTTAAAATACCGACTTGTTTACGGGTGAGTTCCAACACTAAGGTCACCTGATTAGAGGTGATGTTTTGGCGTGAGTCTTCGATATTTTGAACATCAATTTTTAAGACTCTGGCTCCCATCAAAATGGGGGAAACGGACAAGCCTTTATAGGATGAGACACGCTCTTCATTGGCTAATATCTGTTTGGTTGAAGAGAGTGCTAATACATCCACTTCAGAACCATAGGAGATAAATCCGCCGATAATCGAGCTTTGGTTAACCTCAATAACAAAGGGCACTCTATTCTCAGCGATAATCAGATCGACATAGCCATCTTCATTAGGCTGAGTTAATAGCTCTTGAGTCACTGCGGTATCTTGATCGATGTGCGTGTTCCACACCGCATCTTTAATGATCTCAATGTTGACATCGCGGGTAATTCCCAGGCTGAACGCCTCTTTTTCTGGAATGATTTTAATTTGCAGGTCGGAACGAAGCAGTTTTTCACCTATTGGCAGCTCACGTTTTGCAAACCACACTTTATAGCTTTTCTCGGGTTTAGGAGCTGGCTGGATACTCTGGGCAATCTCTTTAGGTAGCAGCAGACCCGATAAACTGTACAGACTCATTAAAATGGCAACAAGGGCTGTTGAAATGATGATTTTTGATCGCATATTACACTCCTACAGCGACGCAGCAATTCCAAACAAACTGCCAATACAGATGGCTACCCCATAAGGAACGCCTTTAATGATCTCTTTTTTGTGACGGTTAACACGTTGATAGACTAAGCAACAAACCGCTATTACTCCTCCACTTAACAACATGATATGCAGACTGGGTACTATGAAGTCAGTGTTAATGGCCAATGAGAATGCGGCCAACAATTTCACATCCCCAGCAGCTACCCAATTAAATGTAAACAACACAAATCCAATCACAACAATAGGCAGTAGATGTTGATAAAAAGAGGTGTTGTTTGTTGATATTAATAATATAAAGCTAAAAAAAGCTATGGATAATACAGTGATATTAGGTATTAATCGGTACCTAACATCACTGTATGAAATGTAAATTGACAGCAGTGTTAACATATAAATACAACTCGTCTCTACATTCCCAATCRTTTTTTTAACTTACTATTTAACGGTATCAGCAGCATTAATATTGGTAGTTACTTTACCCATAGCTGTTTTCAGCGTTGCGCCTAAATCACTATTAAATGCTGCAAGTACTACCGCTGAAATCGCAACACCAATAATGGCGTACTCAATTGCGGTAACACCACGTTGGTCATCTTTAAAGTCCATTAGTGCGATTTTTGCTTGAATGGCTAATTTAGTAATCATGGTCATGTATTCCTTTTCTTTATGTAAAATTTAGGTTTTTAACAAACATGTTTGCTAATGAAAACGATAGTAACCGCAGTGAAAAAATACGCAAATGTCTCACTTATGAGAATTAATATAACTTTATTATATTTTTATTGACATGATAAATACCTAGAAATTCATATGGTTACACCATTAATTATATTAAATCATGTAGGGTAATTCTGACTTTCAAAACTCGATTGTGTTTTTTGAAGCTATGCCGCAAATTCTCATATTATGGTAATGATTCTCATTTCATGCATTTACCCCAGCAATGCTAAGTCGCTTATATATAGAGGTAAATTTAATTATCGTAGACTCTTTGAAAGTAATGACGTTAATATTTTTAATGTAAAACTTGGTAAAAAAAGGAATATCGACTAAGGAAAATTAATTTTAAGGTTTGATTCTTTTTGGGAGGAAGATCTAGATCTTTTGAATAGTGATCCTTTTATAACATTCGATATGAGCTAATTGTCGATAATGAATCACTCTATATTTTTGACAATATATTCTGTTAATACTCAATTGTATATTCTCGGACTTTTAAAATTGTTTATATATATCAGAGAAATAATTACCTATTCATCGAGTAGCACAAAGATGGCTTAATGGTGTAAAAATAGTCGGTTACAGATTCACAATTGTCACGTTATTCTGTAATATGACGTAAAATCAACTTATGCTTCTTACCTAGGAAATAAAAGTAACATTTTATTTCAATCAATTACGGGTAAAGAACAAAAAAACACTCCCAAGGAGTAGTCATGAAAGCTATCGCTACCGGCCCGATCATTGAGCCAACGGAAGGATCTCCTCATAACCGGCTTATCAACACATACTGTTTCATCACGCTATTTTATTTTTCTTATCGATATTAACTAGTTAATTAGATTACAAGTACTTAACGAACCATATTCAATTAGAAGAAATAAAGGAAACACTGTGAATACAAAACTATTAGGCAGTTCATTGATTATTGCAGGCACTGCACTCGGAGCAGGTATGCTGGCAATTCCTATGGTATTGGCTCAGTTTGGCCTACTATCTGGCACACTATTAATGTTGTTAATTTGGCTAGGGACCACTTATGCAGCTCTGCTGTTACTAGAGTCAAGCATCAAAGCCGGTGGCGGATTTAGCATGAACACCATTGCCAAACAGACATTAGGAAAGAACGGACAGATTGTCACCAATCTGCTGTTATACGCTCTGTTGATTTGCCTACTTATGGCCTACATTATTGGTGCTGGCGATCTGCTTCATAAATTACTCACCTCTTTTCACATCTCAATCACCATGACCCAAAGCCAAATCTTATTCACACTGATTGCAGGGTTAGTTGTTGCCGCTGGCACCAATACTATTGATAAAATAAACCGTGCGATGTTTAGCGTTATGATCGTACTACTCGCATTCTCATTGGTTTATATGGCACCGAGTATTTCATTTGATAACTTGCAACAAGTGACCAACAGTAATCGTGCTGACTTGATTAAAACCAGTTCAATCCTATTCACTAGTTTCGGGTTTATGGTCGTCATCCCATCTTTAGTAAATTATAACGAAGGGGCGAGTCATAAGCAGTTACGTAATATGGTAATTGTTGGTTCACTTGTTCCACTTTTTTGCTATTTAATCTGGTTATACGTTGTTGTGGGAAATCTGACCAATGATCAGCTCTCTCATTTTACTAATGTCTCTGATTTATTAGCAGTGCTTTCTACTCAGTATGCTCACATCAGTTCTGTTCTGTCGATATTCACTGGCTTAGCCCTGCTTACTTCTTTCTTAGGTGTGGCAATGGCACTGTTTGACCAAAATTTAGATACGTTTAAACAGAACCGTGTGATTACTTATTGTATCAGTTTTGTTTTGCCGCTGTTTGGGGCACTATTTGCCGCAAACCATTTCTTAGCAGCGCTGAACTACGCCGGGATAATTTTAGTCTTTTTAGCGATATTTATTCCTCTGGCAATGACAATAAAGGTACGTGGCAATCATAAAGGAGTGTCTGATGACCTCCCCCAAGATAATCAAGTCATCTATCAGGCTGAAGGTGGCGCATTAGCACTTATTCTTACGTTTGCATTTGGTTGTTTTCTATTGTCCGCTCAAATAGTATGAGTATGTAATTTTCATAAAAGCCTGAGTGACTCGGGCTTTTATTCTTTCTAGATATTTCATTCATACTATCCATTTATAAATATCACCTTAATATAAATATTTAACTCACATCAACTCGCTATTATTAAATTCATATATAATGCATTATAATAACTGACTGTTAATTTACACCTCAGTTCACAAAGATTAATGATAGTTATAATATTATAGTTTTTGTGCATTATTCTATTTAAAAATAATTGTCGACTATATTGGTAATAAAAATGAGCTGGATTAAAACGATCAGTTACGAACACGCAACTGGCTCACTACGTAAGCTATATGACCGTATCAAAAGCCCAAATAATGGTATTGATAATATGTTGACGGTCCACAGTTTACGACCACATACCATGGAAGCTCACATTACCTTTTCTAAGCAGTTGCTGCACCACCCAATGAACACTATTCCCGCTTGGTTTTTAGAGTCTATTGGTATCTATGTTAGCTACTTAAACGGATGTGATTACTGTTTTGAGTATCACTATAAAGAAATGAAAAGGGTACTCATTAATCAACAGTCAGGAGTAAATTATGCACTTAAAATACGTTCGGCATTAATGAATCATAACTACGACTCAGTATTTCAACGCAAAGAAGCAGCCGCTTTCGATTATGTTTTGAAACTGACCAAAACACCTCATTACATCAATGAGAAAGATGTTATGGCATTAAGAGATAAAGGGTGGAAGGATGGAGAAATATTAGAACTCAACCAAGTAAGTTCCTATTTCTCCTATGCCAATAGGACGGTTAGGGGGTTAGGAGTGAGACAATCAAGCTAAAAGAGACTCAATAAAGCATTTGATAAAATTTCAGCTGCTCCTCATTATCTTGTTTATTTTTTACTTCTATCCAAGGCAGTTCAATTAGCAAATCAACCAGTTCTGTACTGATTCTTTTCTGTTCCAAAAGTGTCTTCTCATTATCTGTTGTTTGTTGTTCTATTTTCATCGAAGAATCTCTGCAGCCAAATCAAAAAATATGCCGTAACATACTTATAATAACTGTAGCACCTGAATCAAAAATGGGACAACTGTAAAACCTATATATCGATCATTGTGTGATTTCACACACGCAACGGTGATGCTTTACACGCTATACGACTGCTGCACCTCTCTTTTTCTTAAATAATTTCAGCTGTGCCAGAATGACACCAACTATCACCATCACTCCACCGATTAGGTGATAGTTGCGAATCTCTTCTCCCAGTATGGCTGCCGCTAATGAGACGGCAAAAACAGGCATAAGATTCATAAACATAGCGCTATTATCCGCACCAATCTTGTCAATCGCTTTTATCCAACACCATGGGGCGATAATTGAAGCGGCAATTGACGCATAGGCCACCACTGAAAATGCACTTTCTGAAATAACATAGCTATCACTACTTAGGAGAAGTGGGAAAAGAAAAACAACCGCAAACATGACCTGCATATAGATCAATTGCCAATTAGAAAGAGGAATCGACCAACGTTTAATTAATACGCCATACAATGCGTACACCAGTGCCGCCACCAGCATAATGCCGTCACCTTGATTAATGGTGCTATGCAAAAAGAACAGTGCATCCCCTTGACCCAACATGAAGGAGAGTCCAGTTAAGGCCACCGTTGCACCAACCAAACTCATTTTAGATAAGCGTTTACCCAATAATGGAACGCTTAAGAAAAGACTAATCAACGGCACTAAAGAGGTGATCAACGCTAAGTTAGACGCGGTGGTCGTTACGGCGGCAAAATACCCTAGCGATTGATGTAAACCCATCCCTAATGACGCTAACACCGCAAGCTTAAGTAAGTACGGCTTAATCACTTGACGGTGCTTTATGACAGATCGAATACAGAAAGGAGTCAGTATGAGAAAGGCAAAAAACCATCGATAAAAACTCATCGCACTGGGTTCAATCACAGAGACCGACATCTTATTGACAATGGAGTTTCCCCCCCATATCAAAACACTGATCAACGGTAATAGATAAATCATTCACATCCCAATAACATAAAGGTTTTGCGCCTTTATAACACAGTTTTATCCTAGTGCTACTGACTAATTAGTTTTTCAATCGTCATTTTATATTTTTCAACACTCTGACCACCAGAGATTAAAAATCGATTATTAAATATCATTGCAGGTACGGTATGAATACCTTGATTCGCAATGCCATTTTGTTCGGTTCGGATTTTTGAAATATAGTGTCCCTCTTCAAGCACTTTGCTTGCAATTTCAACCTCTAATCCCAGTTGTTCGACGATGGTAAGTAAGACATGACGGTCCGACACATCTTTTCGCTGTGAAAAATAGGCATCAAAGAGAGCAACACTCATCTCGGTCTGTTGATCAAATTCAGCCGCCCAAGCAATCAACTGATGAGCATCCAATGTATTATACGTTTTCATCTGATCAAAGAAATTGAACTCAAAGCCTTGTTCTGCGCCTAACTGTGTCCAATTATCCTTCATTGCATTCACGTCAAGTTCACTCATACCATACTTTTCGATAAGATAAGTTTGACGATTAACCCCTTGTACGGTCATTTGAGGATTCAGCTGAAACGGATACCAAGTAATAGCAAAGTTCACGTCGGCTGAAAATGCCTCTGTGGCTTTTAAGAAACGTCGATAACCAATCACACACCATGGGCATACCACATCCGAGATAATAATCACTTCAATGGTTTGTTTTTCTGATTTCTTCCTTGAAAACATTCGGAGATTCCTAAATATAAAAGACGGTTATATAGACCGCCAGAAGGCACTTTTCTTTCATAGTAGTTTATTTTATGATTCTTTGATTGAAAACAATCCATCGTCACGAAAATGTGGATACTATCATCCGTTATTTTTCAGACTACCACCCAACGCAAAGAGACACATGCAACTCAGTATTGGTTTTATACCACCAATATCATCGTTTACTCTCTTCAACAAACCATCGTTTTTGAAGCCAAATATCATAACAACAGTGCTTAGCACTATTGGTGTCGACGACTGTCTGAACACTTCTCTACCTGAATGGACTCATTTTTTACATACTACCTGCCTTTTATACTTAGACAGGTCAACCAAGAGGTAATATGAATACTATCTATTCAATTGGTTCACTCGAATCTTTTCTCATCGCTTTTGCAGTGCTATTTCTAGGGCATATTGTCAATTCAAAGGTGGCCACGCTGCAACGATTTAATATCCCCGAACCCATTGTAGGCGGATTAATTGTGGCTATCATCATTACGTTTTTACACTTTCAAGGAATATCGTTAGCGTTCTCCTTACCTATGCAGAGTACGTTAATGCTTATGTTCTTTAGCACAGTAGGGCTTGCCGCCAGTTATACCCAGCTTTTAAAAGGGGGGGCAAAGGTCTTTCTATTTTTAGGCATCGCATCGCTCTATATCCTATTGCAAAATGGGCTTGGTGTTACCCTAGCTTCCCTGCTAGGTCTAGAACCTATTCTTGGTTTAATTGCGGGTTCAATCACGCTATCAGGCGGTCATGGCACTGGCGCGGCCTGGTCTCAAACCTTCTATGACATGTATGGTATTTCTACCCTTGAGCTAGCGATGGCTGCCGCAACATTTGGTTTAGTAATGGGCGGAATCATTGGCGGGCCGATTGCGCAACGTCTGATTAAAAAGAATAATCTTGAATCAGAATATGGCATTGGCACTAATCATCATGAGGAGTTTCCAGAGCTCGTCACCTATAACGAGAATGAAGAGGATAGGATCACTGCCAAAAAGATCATTGAAACACTCTTTATCTTATTACTGTGTGTTGTCGGTGCAGGTTATGTACACGAAGCGGTTGCTAAGCTTGAAATCAGCTGGCTTCAAATCCCTAACTTTGTCTATGCACTCTTCTTAGGCGTTATCTTCACCAATACCACCGAAGTGACTAAAACCTATAAAGTACACAGTGAAGCGATCGATATTTTAGGTACCGTTGCCCTTTCACTGTTTTTAGCGATGGCTTTGATGAACCTAAAACTGTGGAACATTTTCGACCTCGCATTGCCGTTGCTGGCGATTCTATCCGCTCAAACCGTCATGCTGGCTATCTTCTCCTATTTTGTGACGTTTCGGATCATGGGGGGTACCTATGATGCTGCTATCATTGCAGGGGGACATTGTGGCTTTGGATTAGGAGCGACGCCTACCGCCGTAATGAACATGGGGTCTCTTGTTTCACGTTACGGACCATCACCTCAAGCATTTATGGTAGTACCGATTGTTGGCGCCTTCTTTATCGATATCGTCAACCTCATTATCCTACAGGGTTACATAAGCTTTATCGGTTAACTGCCCGCCGCAATCAATTACGCTCTTTTGCACTTGCAAAAGAGCTTTTTTATTTTCATTCGATTACACTGAATTAACGTTTGCAATTCAAAGTGTTTCCTATGACTGATAATAAACGAATCCTTATCCTTTTTGCTCATCCTTCTCAAGAACGCTCTGAAGTCAATGCTCCTTTATTTGAGCGAGCGAAGCAGCTAGAAAATGTCACCACTGTTGACCTCTATAATGACTACCCCACTTTACGAATCGATGTCGATAAAGAGCAACAACAACTACGAGAGCATGATGTGATCATCTTTTTGTTCCCTCTTTATTGGTATTCCACACCCGCCATTCTTAAAGAGTGGCAAGATCTGGTGCTAGAGTATGGTTTTGCCTATGGCACAGGAGGCGACGCTTTGCATGGAAAAACCTTTATGTGTGCGCTTACTGCCGGAGGTCAAGAATCGGCCTACTGCTCGAAAGGCTACAACCACTTCACCATTAAAGAACTGCTGCAACCTCTGGAACAAACCGCTTCCTTAACGGGCATGTACTACCTTGCACCATTCACCTTATTTAGTGCCCGAACCGCTGTTGAAGACCAACGTTTAGACAGCCACCTCGACCAGTGGGAAAGATTATTAAAGGGGTTAGCCAATAATCAGATCGATTTAGAAAAAGCGGCTCTACTCCCTAAGCTAAGTAGTAATTTTGACTCTATCTTCATACCTCAAGGGGAGAAGGCGTAATGACCACTTACTTCATTCAAGCTTTCATCTATCTCTTTGCCGCTGTGATTGCAGTACCACTAGCCAAACGAGCAGGTTTAGGCTCGGTATTGGGCTACCTCATTGCGGGCGTAGTTATCGGCCCAGTGATAGGCCTTGTGGGTGAAGAGACAAATAGTATCCAACACTTTGCTGAGTTCGGCGTCGTCATGATGCTCTTTTTAGTGGGCTTGGAGCTAGAGCCCAAAATGTTATGGAACATGAAAAACCGACTCATGGGTTTAGGAGGTTTACAGCTAGCCTTAACCACCTTAGCGGTTACCCCTATTGCTATGTTATTCGGATTATCATGGAGCGTGTCACTCACCATAGGGTTGATTTTTGCGCTCTCATCAACTGCTATTGTGCTGCAAACGTTTAGCGAAAAAGGACTCTCTAGATCGGAAGGGGGAAAATCTGCTTTCTCTGTCTTATTATTTCAAGATATTGCGGTGATCCCGATGCTGGCGTTGATTCCTCTGCTCGCACTGCCCGAATTAGTCGAACAAGCCAAAAGCCTTACTTCAGTCGCCGCGGAACACCACCCAGAGTTAAGTTTAGTGGTTGGCCTACCAGGTTGGTCATATGCGTTAGTCGTCATGGCCTCTATCGCCAGTGTCGTCGTTGGCGGTCATTACCTAAGCCGTCCACTGTTTAGTTTTATTGCCAAATCAGGACTACGCGAGATCTTTACCGCCTCTGCACTTATGCTCGTCATTGGTATCGCAGCTTTAATGAGTTTAGTTGGCCTCTCTCCTGCTCTAGGAGCATTCTTAGCGGGTGTGGTATTAGCCAACAGTGAATTTAGACATGAGTTAGAATCCAATATCGAGCCGTTTAAAGGCCTCCTTTTAGGGTTATTCTTTATCACCGTTGGGGCCGGGATCGACTTCTCAATTCTTTTCAATGATTTTGGATTTATCATTTCAGCTACCCTGATCGTTATGATATTAAAAGCGTTGGTACTCTATCTCATCGGTATTATTTTCAAAATTAAAGGCAGCGCTCGCTGGTTGTTTGCTTTAAGTCTGGCTCAAGCGGGGGAATTCGGATTTGTTCTCCTTAGCTTTACGGTACAAAACCATGTTATCCCTACCGATCTTGCCCAAACATTATCCCTCGTTGTCGCACTGTCCATGTTTTTAACACCAGGGCTATTCATCCTGTTTGATAAAGTCATTGTCCCTCGTTTTGAACAGAGTGAAAACGATAGGCAAGCGGACGAAATAGACGAACAAGGAACAGTGATCATTGCCGGTGTGGGCCGTTTTGGTCAAATCGTCAATCGGATGCTTGTGGCTAATGGGGTGAATACCGTTGTTTTAGATCACTCGATCACGCAAATCGAATTACTACGAAGAATTAACACCAAAAGTTACTTTGGTGATGCCACGAACCACCAACTTATTCATACCGCTGGCATTGAAGAAGCTTCTCTCTTTATTGTCGCTATTGACGATCACCCGCGAGCAGTTGAGTTGGTTGAGTACCTCAAACACACTTACCCCAAGTTGACCGTATTAGCCCGTGCGTTTGATAGAGGGCACTCATATCAGTTGAGAAAAGCAGGGGCCGACATCGTCGTTACCGAAACCTACCACTCAGCCCTTGAATTAGGACGTGAAGCTTTAGTTGGGTTAGGCATGCACAAGTTTAAAGCTGAACAACAGAAAGCCATTTTTGATGAAATTGAACTGAAACACAAAGATGAACTGTATCATTTATGGAGTAAAGGATCTGAGGATGATAAATTCACTACGCACTTTCGGGATCTGTTCATGGAACTTGAGAGAGTGTTAGGACATGAAATGAAGTCTGACCGAAGCGATAAACACAGCCTGACTGATCGTGGGTGGACACCTCCACCGAAAGGCTATGCCGACCATATTGAGCAAGAGACACTAGAACCTAAAGCAGAAGATAAGTAGTATTACCCTATTAGAACAGAGCGTTACGAAAAGGATTAACAATGAGCACATTTATTACCCGTTGCCCATCATGCAAAACCAAAAACCGCCTACCAAATGAGAAGGTGTCCGAGTCAGCCACCTGTGGTAAGTGCCAATCAGAGCTATTTGATGGTCAACCCATAGAAGGGACAAGTGAAAACATGGCCGCCATTTTAAACAGCAGCCAGCCTATTGTAATAGATTTTTGGGCACCGTGGTGCAATCCATGTGTCGGTTTTGCTCCCGTATTTTCAGATGTTGCCAAAGAGCGTCATGGAAACGTACGATTTGTCAAAATCGATACGGAAGCACAACAACAACTGGGGGCGCAATATCAGATCCGCAGTATCCCCACTGTGATGGTGTTTAAAAATGGCCAGCGAGTCGACATGATCAACGGAGCTCTCCCTAAAGGACAATTTGATCAGTGGCTTAACCAAGCTCTGTTGAAATAAGAAGTACAGACCATGCATATTACCGAACAGCTTGCCTCGTTGTGGCCAGGATCATCGCAAGATCCATCATTACACTCTCAACTGCAGTGGTTGAACCAACACCATAAGTTCTTTCGCTTCAGTATTGCAAGTGATCACACCCAAGATGAAAGTTTTGACACTTGGTTCGCCTCTTCGTTTGACCCGACGTTGGAACAGTTTGGTTCTATGATGGAAGCCAGACCAGCACTGGCTGCTTCATTATGGCAAAAGTCACTGAACGCCCACCTATTTACAGGCCTAACTGCCCTACGTTTAAAGTTTAATCGAGTGCCACAGCTTTCCGTCTCTAATACCCATATTGCCATTGATAAAAGCTATAAAGTTAAGCAGATCAGTACAGAGGAAACAACTCCTTTTTACTGCTTATCTAACGATCCTCTGGCCAGTAATCCCATATCCATAGTGGTTAGCGACCAGCAAGAGCTAGACAAGAAGTTTGCCGATGTGATTCGCTACTTTGGCATTCGTTTTGAGCCACTATTTCGCGGCCATAAAGTCAATAGTAAACTGTTTTGGGGAAACCTCAGCTTTGCTATTACGTTAACCTTCATGCGTTTGACCGAAAAAGGGATAACCATTAGCGATGCCAATAAGATCAAAAGTCTGGCTCAGGAGTGGTACCAACAACTGCTACCAGAAACTGCTGATCTGAATATCATCGAACAGGTTGATAACCAAACACTCTCAATTCTGTATGTTCGCAGAGACACCTGTTGTCTGAAGTATAAATTAGAAGGAAAAGGGAATTGCGGTACGTGTGGTTTGGTCGATAAACAGCAACAAGATAAAATCTACACAGATAAAATCCCTCAATAGACCCCATCTCAGTACACAACATGATAATCAATAGGGGGTTAGTGACCTCACTAACCCCCTTTTAATAACGTCTATTAAATCAGTTCAAGCTGTTGCATTACCGTACGAATACGCTGTTTATTTGCATCACTGATTGGCAACATTGGCAATCGAACTTCCTCACTACCTATGCCGAGTAAAGAGAGAGCATACTTAGCTCCTGATGGATTGGGCTCAGTAAAAATAGCTTGATGAAGTGGTACTAACTTTTCATGCACTTCCAATGCCTTCTGATAATCACCATCTCGACAAGCTTGATGCATCTCGGCGCACAGTTTTGGCGCTACATTGGCAGTCACTGAAATGCCTCCATTTCCTCCCATTGCGTAATACGCTAGGGTAGTCATATCCTCGCCAGAGAAGTAACTGAACTCTTTGTTGATTAACTCTCTTTCATAGCTGATTCTCGCTAAATCTAAAGAGACATCTTTCACACCAACGACTCTCGGCAATTCTGCTAGGCGAGCCATGGTCTTCGGTGCAATATCAACGGCAGTTCTTGGAGGAATGTTATAGATGATGATTGGTAAATTGGTTTCATCATGCACAAATTTAAAGTGTTGGTACATCCCCTCTTGTGACGGGCGGCTGTAATAACCGGCAACACAGAGAAGGCCGTCAGCCCCTGCTTTTTCGGCTTCTTGCGCGTATTTAAGTGCCTCTATCGGATTATTAGAACCCGCACCAGCAATAACAGGTACACGACCTGCCGCCTCTTCAACGACAATCTGTATCGCTCGGATATGCTCTTCTTCAGTAGCGGTAGCCGACTCCCCAGTCGTTCCCATTGGAACTAACCCTTCAGTACCTTGCTCTATCTGCCAGTTCACTAGGCTGCGTAGCGCTTTTTCATCCACTGAACCGTTTTCAAATGGTGTAACAAGCGCCACATATGATCCTGAAAACATCTCTTTCTCCCTTTAATAAAAAAACCCGGCTACGCTAAGCGGCCGGGTTTTGAAATGCATACTGATAATGATAGACACACAACAACCTAAGCCACCCAGGAAAAACCCGGTTTACTTACTTTATGCTCTGGTTTTCGTTGTGGTGCATACATCATCAATCTAACCTAATAATTATTCATGAAGAAAATATAACATGATTCTACAAACATGAAAGCGATAAATGATAGAAACTTCATTTATCAAATGCTCTTCGCCATGTTAATACCCGTTACCGAAAACCCTATCTCTTCATACAGAGTTAACGCCCGCTTATTATGATAAGCCACTCTCAATTTTATCTGCTTTAAGCCACATTCTGACATTCGTTGTTCTAATTTCAACATCGCCGCACGGCCATAACCTAAGCTACGAAAGGCGTCGAAAATATAAAAATCATTTATAAACACCGACTGATCAGCATGATTTTCTGAATACCACAGATAGCCAACATGCTTCGAATCATAAATATCGGACGTTTCAATACACAACAGATGCACCCCATCCGGTATTTCATCATCTGGAAAACTCTGCAAGAGGGATTGTTTTGCCTGTATCAGAGAGTTTTCGAGTGTGTGTCCATAATTTGCTGCAATCTCATTGGCGTAATCATTAATAAAGTAATCGCGAAAACCGGCAAACTCATCATTGCGTATTGTTCGTAAAATAATCATCACTCAACCTATATATCTGACGGATAGACAACACCAGTCAATTTTCGAACCTCAGTTATCACTTTGGCGGTTAACAGAGATCGTGCCACTGATGTCGTATCCATTTCACCAGCTTGGATCTGCTGAGCAAAAAAAACAGCTTCATACTGCATACTGTTTTCCACTGAATCCACGGTTAACTCTTGCGTTTGTCCACCACGAGGGTTCCAATACACATTATAACACTGAGAAATATGGTTGATGGTCAAACTCCCCTCTTCGCCTTGGATCTCACTTGGCAAAATGGAGTCGGATACTTTGGAGTGGTTAATGACGGCATCAAAACCGTCATAAGACAAAATAACACTGCCTTGAGCATCAACCCCAGTATCCAGCAGTGAAGCTGAGGCTTGAATACGCTGAGGTTCTCCAAACAGCGCGATGGAAGATGCAATACAATAATACCCGATGTCCATCACGGAGCCATTTGAAAACGACGGATTAAACGTGTTTGGGTTCTCCCCGTTTAGATACTTTTGATATCGAGAAGAGTACTGACAATAACTGATGGTCGCTTTTCGAATAGTCCCTAATCGAGGTAAGTTCTGTTTAATTACGGAAAAATTAGGAAGGTAAGGCGTTTTAAAGGCTTCAAAAAGCACCACACCACTCTCGTCAGCAACACGATACATCTCTTGTACTTCAGTAAAGTTAGACCCTAAGGGCTTTTCGCAAATGACATGTTTACCTGCTTTTAGAAGCAGGATGGCTTGCTGGCAGTGCAGTGAGTTTGGGCTAGCGATATAAACCGCATCTACCTTTTCGCTCTGCGCTAATGCCGTAAGGTCATCAAAACAAATCACGGATTCATGGTGTTTTGAAAATTCAATCGCGCGGCTTAATTGACGAGAATAAACAGCAGTAAGGCGCATCAACTTACTGTTATGTGCGCCTTCAACAAAGCTTTCAGTAATCCAATTTGTTCCTATCACAGCAAAGTTAATCATGTTGTTTCCTTATTATAAAACAAAAAATGCCAGCAACTCGCCAGCATTTCTATTCATTTATTAGGTTCCGCTTATTGCAACAACTCGTGATCTTCCGGCAGCAATCGGGTTATCCATAAAATTAATTTGTGTTTCATATTAGGGCCATCTTCTTTATCAATAGCCAGAGGAGTAATTTGCTTATATTGAACCATTAAACGGTAAACGACTTCGACTTTGTCTTTTGAAGAGATTGAAGATTCTGATGCTCGATACCCTTGCTGAGTTGCAAACGCTAAGCCTAGTTGCAATGCATGTTTGAGAAGTTTCGTATCGTTTTTATTCTTCATTTGTCACCCTTTCTACTAACCGTGATGTTAGGTTTACATTAACACGAATTATTAAAGGCTAAGAGGTTTTTTTATCTGAATGAGTAAGGTAAAACGAGAAGGTATTATTGAAGGATTTAACAATGGTGCACTGTTTAGCACACCATCATTGACTAATCATTTACGATTATTTTGTTGCTGATTTAATTTTAACGTTTGATTGGTGGAACCAAAAACGTTTTCTGCCAGTTGTACGGGCCATAAATATACCACTCTATGTAAATTACAAGGGCAGCAAACTCGACCAACCTAATGGATCGAACATACATCAAGAGAAGTTGAATTTCGATCGTTGATCATTTCACTGCATACGATTTTCGCAAAACATTGCGACAACTGAAATGTTGAATTATTAAGCACAATAAAGAAGATAGGGAAACGCTAAAGACAAAAACAGTTACGAAGATGTGTTAGAGGTTGTTTCTATGATTCATTTCTTTTCATTAATAACTCTGTATTTCAGAGTGACCAAGATAATAGCACTTCACAATTAAAAGTACAGAGAAATTCATGTTTTTTTATAAAACAATATGTTGTGACCAAATTGTCTTACACTTATTATAATTCTTTGATGTTATCAAGTATGGTATATATTTAAATACAATAATGAACTCAGTAGATTAAAGATATTTTCCATACTTGGAGGAATAAAGCCGTTGATGAGTAATAGAACTACCAGTGAAAAAGTCATTCGTCATCTGTATGAGATCACAAACAGTTTCAAACAAGGTTTTGATTACCAAATAGATGAATTACTAAGAATGGGCCTTGAAAGGCTCAATTTAGATATTGGTATTCTTTCCAATATCAAAGGTTCAACCTATACAGTCAATCGGTGTGTTGTACCTGAAGGTGTTGAAATGAAGCCTGGTGACCAGTTCACCTTAGAAGGAACTTACTGTAGCCTCACTTGCCAATCAAATAGCCCTATTGCGGTTGAACATGTTGGGGAAGATATTAGGTACAAGCATCACCCAGCCTACGAGTCGTTTGGTTTAGAGTCCTACATTGGGATCCCTATTTACTGCCATGATGAGTTTTATGGCACTCTCAACTTTTCAAGTGCAGAGCCTTACGATCGTCAGTTTTCTCAAGCCGATATAGATGTCTTAGAGTTAATGGCTTCATGGATTGGTGTAGAGCTCGCCCGTAGAAAACAAGAGCAGACTTTAGAAGAATTAAACCAAAAACTAAAACACCAAGCCCTACATGACAGTTTAACCAATATTGCTAATAGACGTGGCATGTTTAAACATCTTAATAAAGATCTCAATCGCCTTATCCGAAATGATGGATATGGTTATATTGCCATTATAGATATCGACTTTTTTAAACGAATTAACGACACTTATGGTCATCAAGTAGGTGACGATGTATTAGCTGAGATTGGAAATTGCTTAAAACTATCAATTCGAAATTATGATTTTGTCGCCCGTTTAGGCGGAGAGGAGTTTCTACTATGGTTACCCGATACGGGTGTGGGACAAGAGCACGCAGTGATTAAGCGTATCATTGACAATATTGCCCAGATAGAAATCACCGATGAACCCATTACGGTATCCATTGGTGCTTGTTCTTTCTCATTTAAAAATCAATCCAGTGTTCAAACCAATCCGATGGTCAATGAGCTTATCTCTACCGCAGATGAAGCACTATACAGCGCGAAAGAGAGCGGTAGAAACTGTGTCAAAGTCGTTCAGGTTAGCTACTAAATATCCTTTAGCATCTGCTCTTCAAACTGAACTTCAGATAGTGTTAAGTGATTATTCACTATCTGATTTTCTAGCTTTTCAAGCTCTTTCTCTGTCGAAGACAAGGTCATCGTATTATTGTCTAATTGGTATACCTGCTTTAAAGATTTATAATAGAAAACCAACACAATCAATGCATTAATATCATTAAGTTCTGCTTTTTCCTTCACTTTAGACAGCTTTCTATAAATTTTATTCTGCAGTTGTTTTAAACGCCAAACATAATAGATATCCGCCATGAAGGGGCTCTCTTTTATTCGATTCAATACACTCACACAGAGCACCAATGCAAATACAACTCCCATCAGATTAAGATGAAAATTACCTGTGGACTCAGAACTATCAACAGGCTCGGCACCAAACAGGGCAATTAAGAGTGTACCGAATAACAGAGCGAGAATGGATAGACTGGCGACAAATGACACAATAACTCTGTTTATCCGTGATCTATAAACCGACTTTTCAACCTCTTTCATTTTCATGATGTAATCGTTCCTAAATACCTATGTAACGCTATTCTAACTTACCTAGCTTAATGTAGCGACAATATGGCATAGTTAACGTATACCGTTAATTTGGATGCTTTTTATGACTACTTCCCATTGCTCTTCATCTTCTTTACTGCCTCTTCTTATGCAACAAAGAGAAGCCTATGAACAGACCCCCTACCCGACACTATCCTCTCGGTTAACGAAACTACAGCAATTGAAATCAGCGATTATCGCTAATCAGGATCAACTGGTTGAAGCTTTACATCTGGATTATGGGCAACGCTCTTTCCATGACTCGATGATTTCTGACATTATGCCTTGTATAAACAGTATCAACTATACCGTCAAACAACTTAAAAAGTGGATGAAGCCTAGCCGTCGCCATGCCGGTCTCCTACTAATGCCAGCCAAAGTAAGCGTTTATTATCAACCTCTTGGTGTTGTCGGCATTATTGTTCCTTGGAACTTCCCGATCATACTCTCTATTGGCCCTCTCATCACCGCATTGGCTGCTGGCAACCGTGCAATGCTGAAACTTTCTGAGTTTACTCCGCATACAAACGTAGTGATCAAAATGGTGTTAACGTCAATCTTTGATGAAACGGAAGTAATAGCGGTTGAAGGGGAAGCAAACGTAGCCGCAGAGTTCTCTTCCCTATCTTTTGACCACCTATTGTTCACAGGTTCGACTTCTGTTGGGAAGTTGGTTATGAAAGCCGCTGCTGATAACTTGACGCCCGTTACCCTTGAGCTAGGTGGAAAATCGCCAGTCATTATTGATGACGAAATCGCACTAGATACTGCCGTTGAGCGTTTAATTTATGGCAAATGTTTAAATTCAGGCCAGATATGCATCGCACCAGATTACGTGTTACTGCCTCACCACAAAATAGAGGCTTTTGTTCACGCCTATAAACAAAAATTTTCAGCTATGTATGGTTCCGTAACAGACAATGCCGATTACAGTGCCATCATTAATACCCGTCAATTTGATCGTCTATCGACACTGCTTAGTGATGCTCAAAATAAGGGCGCAACGATCATTTCAGCGAATAGCGAACAAACAGATAACTCCAGTCGAAAAATGCCTACTCAGTTGGTCTGCGATGTCGACGATAGCATGCTATTAATGCAGGATGAGATATTTGGCCCTGTTTTACCTATCGTAGGTTACGACACACTGGATGATGCTATTGAGTATGTAAATCGCCGGCCACGCCCACTGGCATTATACATCATGAGTTTTGACTCAAAGGTACAGCAAAAAATCATCCATACCACCCACTCTGGCGGTATCTGTATTAATGACTCGATATTACACATTGCCGCTGATGATGCTCCATTTGGTGGTATTGGACCATCAGGTATGGGGCACTATCATGGCAAAGAGGGCTTTTTAACCTTAAGTCATGCCAAAACCGTCCTGACACGTGGAAAAATAAATACCGGTAAAATCATTCACCCTCCATACCATCGATTTCACCAGTGGTTCCTAAGATTCTTTGTCCGATAAAGTCAATCACATATACGCCAAATGTGCATATAAGTAATTGCAAACGTTCCATATTACGAACTCTTTGCAAACAAAAAACTGGGGGATATTCGACTCACAACTGTTGAAATAATAACTATTTATTCATCACCTCACCCTTAGGTTTATAAAATTAAATATGCCAATCCGTTCTTTTGAAAGTTGTTGAGTTCACAGATATACACTATCTTTTTGATATAAAAACAATATTTTCTAGGGGATGTTTATGGCTATGACTAGAGCCCCAGTTCGTTGGCAGGACACGATTCAACTTCGCTTCACCCTTGGCATGATGTTTTTTTTCATCACCATGATAATTACCATCATTTTAGTGATTCACCTTATCGCTAAGGATATCTTGATTGAGAATAATCGATCTCTTATTCGAGAGTCTGGCGATCATATCGTTACTGAGTTATCCAGACAGTTAAGCGTCGCTGAAACCTTAACTCGCTCTTTAGCTCGAGTCGGTAAAAATTTGCCTAAAGACCCTAGTTTGATGAGAAATATCATTCCTGAAATGCTCAATTTAAGCGGGTATCAAAGCTTTATTGCGGGCGGTGGTATCTGGCCAGAGCCTGGATTATATGTCGAAGGTGTTGAACGTCGTAGTTTTTTTTGGGGCCGGGACAAACAAGGCAAGTTGAAGTACTTTGATCAATACAATCACCCCGACGGTAATGGTTACCATAACGAAGAGTGGTATGTTCCAGCCAGATACAGTCGTCAGGGTCAATGTGTCTGGTCAAAATCGTACACAGATCCCTATTCATTTGAACCCATGGCCACCTGTACCGTTGCCATGTTCGATGAGTTCACTTTTCAGGGCAACGCAACGTTAGACATTAAACTCAGTGGTCTTGATCGCTACTTAAAAAAAGCCAGTGCTTCCCTTGGCGGCTACGCCTTTGCCGTTGACCGTAATAATACATTTCTTTCATATCCAGATAAAAAAATGAGCAAAATGTTTGTCAGAGGGGAGAATAATACCCAAATAGAGAATTTCATCACTGCAGAAGAGTTGGCTAAGCGGAGTCCTGAATTCAAACCATTCAATAACATATTGCAAGAAATAAACCAGAATATTGTCTCTCTTACCTCCGAAACTGAAAAACAATTTTCAAAACAGTTGGCAGATGAGAGCTATCAAATATCTCTAAGCGAAGCCTCTCTCATAGCCGCTAATATGTCATCACTGCCTAACAGTACTGTTCTGGTTCCAAGCCAAATATCTCAAGTCTTATTTCAAAATGACCTCATTTTACATGAACCCGTTTTAGTCTCGGTATTTCTAATGCCTGAAACCTTATGGAAGGTCATAATTGTCTCACCACAGCGAATGGCAACCGACAGCGCCCAAGATGTGATTAACCTACTGATTTTCTCATTGGTCACTATGATGTGTATTAGTGGCGGCATTGGTTTTCTCTTTTTCCGCAGCCGATTAATCAAACCTATGTACACCGTTGTCTCTCAGCTGCAACAGTATCGTTCAAATAACTCGACGACTGAAAATAAATTGCTGGATGACAGCCGCCCCGATGAGTTTGGTCTGTTAGCGTTTCACTTCAATCAATCCACGATTGAAATCAGCCAAAACAATCGTGATTTACAGCGCCAAATAAAGGAAAAAAAACAGGTCGAGTGCCAACTTCGCTACCTTGCCCTGCATGATCCGTTAACTGGATTGCCCAATAGAACACTGTTTCAAGATAGGCTGCAACAAGCGGTCAGTATGGCTAAGCGTGGACAGCATAAGTTTGCCGTCTGTTTCATGGATCTTGATAACTTCAAAATGATAAATGACACGCTGGGGCATGAAGTGGGTGATGAACTACTCAAACGTGTTTCACAACGTATCACCCAAGTCGAGAGAGAAGTCGATACCGTTGCGCGTTTAGGTGGCGATGAGTTTGCCCTGATCATCAATAAAATCACTTGCAATGATGATGTTGTCAATATATCTCAACGTATTATGGAGAGCATTCACCAACCAATAAAGATCGACAGCAATGATATTCAAATTGGTACCAGCATTGGTATCACCATCTACCCTGATGACGCCCTTGATGCGAAGAAACTGCTACGAAATGCCGATATAGCTATGTATCAAGCGAAAGAGGATGGTCGCAATATTACCCGATTCTTTGTCGGCGAAATGAATACGCTACTACAGAACCGAAAACAGATCCAAATCGATCTGCAATCTTCAATCGCCAATAATGATTTTGAACTCTACTATCAACCCATTTTTGATATAAAAACCATGGAGCTCATTAGTTTTGAAGCCCTCATTCGTTGGCACCATCCAGAAAGAGGAATGATACCACCGGATCAATTTATCCCGATTGCCGAACAGAGTGGGCTTATCAATGAGTTAGGTACTTGGGTATTAAATGAAACTTGTCGTCAGATAAAAATCTTTAACCAAAATGGAATATTCCCATCACGTATTGCTGTGAATATTTCCCCAGTGCAGTTTAGACGAGCGAATTTCTTGGAAGAGACTTTAGATATCTTAAACACTCAAGGAGTAGCCAGTAACCTAATTGAACTTGAGATCACTGAAGGAATGGTCATGCACGATGTTAATCAAGCAACAGTAACGATGCAAAATCTCTCAGATGCGGGCTTCTCACTCTCAATTGATGATTTTGGTACGGGTTACTCATCACTCAGCTACCTTAAACGTTTCCCGATTAAAAAAGTAAAAATTGACCGCAGTTTTATTACTGACCTAGAAACTGATACCGATAATCGAGCCATCACCATTGCCATTATTCAAATGGGGCACTCTCTTGGCTTAAATGTATTAGCCGAAGGGGTAGAAAGTAAAGCTCAGCTCTCTTTTTTAGAGCAACAACAGTGCGACCTCGTTCAGGGTTATTATAGTGGGAAACCGATGCCTGCTTCTAAAGTCATTCAGAGATTTTCACCCGCAAGCGATCAAGGTTTTACACCATTGGAGCCTGATGGCTACTCTTACTGACTAAACAGTAGTAAGAGTTAATAGGCGTACTGGTCCAGTGATGAGGTCTCGATCAACGTGATCAGTTGATGCAACGATGAGGTAGTTGAATCGATTAATTGAGAGTTATAAAACAGGGTTGGAATGTTACCATTTGGGTCTAACCACGCTTGATAATTGACCAATACTCGACCTGAATCGAGCTGTTGTAGCGTCCAAGTTGATTTTGCTTCAGTCACTCGAACATATTGCCCATTTATTGGGTATCTTTTAGGGCACGCCGTCACTTGAATTCGGATGGTTTTAGGGGAAAAGTAAGTGTCCACGCAAGTGATTATCTCTCTATTTGTCAGAGGCCATGGGCTGTTGATGACTGAACGTATAAGAAACTGATTATTTGAGTACATTTCCAACGTTTCAATATCATCAAGATAGTCAAACCATTGTGTGGTTAATTCCAGATCAGAGACCACTCGAAAAACTAATTGCAGTGGCTGTTCAGTGGTAAATTGAGCTTCTACCTGATTGTAGTCGCTTTGTGGGTACTGATTGAGTTCAATAGTAAAGTCAGCATCTTGCCACCGTTTATCGGCTTGTTCTTGCTGAACGGAAGAACAGCCCACCGCACTCAATAGCCATACAACAACGGCTAAGCCTCGCACAATATTCACTCTATGCTCACTCACACATCACCCATTAAATATTATGAAACAGCAGCTCAACTCTGAACGTTATACTTGCTTCTGACTCTCTAGCAAGTTCCTCTTCTTTACTCCAATTATAGGCGGGAGTAATTTCGTAAAACAGCCATTTTCTTAAGTAGTTATGACGATAACTCACTGAAAGATGGGTATTATCGATATAGTGCTCCGGGCGATTCGTGCCAGACAAGCTAGCTCGGTAACTCAAGGCTTGTTTTGGTGAGATATAGTGATAGAAGGTAAAACCAGATCCTATTTTCCAACCTTTAATATCATCTTCATAAGTAGCAAAGTTTGCCCACCTCAACAGATATTTTTTGCTAAATGAGTGGTCAATATCAATTTGAGTGGATTCACCGGTCACTTTCTTCTTTTGATATACCTTTTGAGTCACACGTGCACTCGTTTGGGACGTAAGTGGATAAGTATACTGATATCGAGCTGCAATGCTCGGTCGCAGACTCGCTTTAATATTAAAACTGCTCCTTCCTTTCGCATACCAATCATATCGTAGACCGAAATCATTTTCCCCATCTTCAATACTTGAGGGAAATAGATCAAGCAGAGAGTCTTCATCATCAGGTTCAAACACCACTTTTAATTTTTTAGTGACTTTTGGTAGATGAAAACGCGCTTTGAACTTAGTCGTATATTGATAGCCCTCCCTCTCAACCCAAGCAAAATCATTACTCCAACGAACAATAGTCCCTGCTCTAGCATCCTCTTGAACGCGATCATCCACAAAAAAGCTATCAAACCAAATCGCGGGCTGACAGAATTTGGTATTTAGATAATGAAAAGCTTGATCCAGCCTTCCTGTTTCATCGGATTGGCTATTACAGACATCACTTTCAGCTGATTCAGCCAATGATAAAGGTGAGATAAAAACCAGCAGAAAGGAGAAATTTTTAATGATTGGTAACATCCTGTCACTCTTGATTGTATTAACAATATGAATAGTATCACTGAATGAATTCACTGGCTGATATTTATAAAAAGTGGCTACAGTTTGGCATCCTTTTCAAAACAGAATTCAATAATTATGGGCCAACATACGTGATAGCGATCCATCTCCTCCCAGTAAGAGCAGGCACTATAAAGATCCCCTTCTAAATCTGATTGGAAACTAGCATGGCGCTGCTGATAATGCTCTATTGTTTTAAGTTGTTGAACAAAGTTAATGAGTTTACTTGACTCACAACGCCTACCTTCAACGTCTAAAGCAATACAGGTCATCTCAGAGAGCAAACCTCGAATGGCTTGTGGGGCGTTACCTTCAGGTGCGATAAAGTAGAACTTATCCATACGATTAACTAAACCTCTTTTCTAGTAAGACATCTGGTAAGTATAAAGCCAAATACCCTGTTCGCTTTTCGTCACTGTCACATTGCCCTTTGTAACTGGAATATACGAAGATTCAATCGGTGTGATGATCAATCCTTTTTCTTGAGTACTGTTTTTAAATAGCACTACCATGCAGTTGGCTTGCGAGGTATAAATACGAATGGGGTTGAGCAATTGCAGTTGCTCTATCTCTTTGCATGATTTTCTACACTCAAAAAGATCTTGCTGTAACGCTTTTACATTCACCCTATAGATGTAACGATAATCAACAGGAGAATAAATGACAAGACTCAATGTGCTCAAATTGGTCTACCTTGGCCACTCACCTCAACTGGGGCATCATTTTGATATCTTCGTCGATAACCAGCAGTTATTAACGTTATTGAGTGACTTTGAGCATCAATATGACCCGATCATTAATGGCGCCTATGTATCGGCAATCAATCAACAGGCACTGAACAGTAATTTGACTTCTTGGGGGGCAATATTCGCGCTGTTTGTGTGTAACTGTGGCGATATTGACTGTTGGCAATGTACGGTCAATATTGAGTGTTACAACGATATCGTCTGTTGGCATAACTGGGATAACCCTAGCAGAGATTGGGACTACCGCCTTTTTCCAGCACTTAGCTTTGATAGACCCCAATACCTTCATGAGTGTGAACAAGCCTTGGCCTTCCTTAACAAACCCAACCCTGTAGAGAGATAATCGGTTTAAATAGCCCCATCACATATTCTCATTTCGCTCTTCAATACATTCTGGTGAGGCCATTTCAAACTCACGACATAAAAAAGGTCTCACTTCGTAGATTGAACACATCAAGGTATCCCGATCTAATGCCGCGCACCATCCATCCTCTGATCGCTGCATCACCTCTCCTCCCCACTCATCAATGGCGATAAAATTTTCAGGTACACCAGTCTCTGTAATTAAGATCACTTCAAGGCGGCAGCAGCAAGCCTCACAGTTAGAGCACGTGATTTCAGGTTCGGTGATTGTGGTGACTTCAATATTCATGGTTAGCAGTATGATGGTGGACTCGTGGCTATTCTAACACTGAGTTGGATATTGTCTTCCTTCTATTGCTGTTTTTTGACATTATAAACAGATACCAAGCCCTGAGGTTTCTACGTGCAATATTTAAAGATTAAAGAGACAATTTTAGAGCAAATTGAGGCTGGATTACTGATCGCGGGTCAGAAATTGCCTTCAGAACGTTCACTTTCTGAAACCTTTGACACCACAAGAGTCACATTACGAGAAGCTCTCTCTCTGCTTGAAGCCGAAGCTAAAGTATTTCGCGAAGACCGACGAGGTTGGTTTATCTCACCCGACCCTTTGAAATATGATCCTTCAACCACTACAAACTTTGATACGCTGGCCACCAACCAAGGTCGTGTAGGCCGTTCGGAGTTGATCAGTGCGAAGTTGATCCCCGCTGACCGTCAAGCGATCACCCTACTTAACGTGCCCGCACTCTCAAACATCATCAATATTCAACGAGTGAGATATCTCGATGGAAGGCCTGTAGCATTTGTTTCAACGCTAATACGCCCCGAAAAAATGCCCAAGTTATTACACCATGATGTGACAACTTCTTTAACCGATACCTATAAACATCACTACGGTATTATCTACTCAACAACCCGCTATAGAATGAGTTCTACTTCACTACTAGGCTCAACGGCTCAGCATTTACGCGCAACCACGGGAACACCTGCTATGCTCATTGAACGTTTGAATATGGATCAAAATGGACAGATAATCGATTGCCAGCTTGAATTTTGGCGCCACGATGCCATCTGTATCGAATCCAACATTGAACTGAAACTCGATTAAATACTTATCGCTTTAGACAAATCATATTCCCTAAAGAGGTCACTGTGCGCCAACTCTGGTATCTACTCGCTCTACTGCTCGCCATCTTTCTATTGTGGGACTTCCCCCTATTTTACCCGCTCAAGATTTTAGTAGTTTTTTTCCATGAATCGAGTCATGCCCTAGCAACTCTACTTACCGGAGGATCGGTGAAAGAGATGGTCATTCAACCTCAAGCCGGGGGACACGTTATCTCCTTGGGTGGAAACCGTGCCATCACTCTTACCGCAGGTTATCTTGGTTCTCTCCTATGGGGAGTTTGCATCTACTTACTGGCCATCACCAGTAATCGGGATAGAGGTATTATGATGAGCTTAGGTGGTGTACTCATCGTAATCACTCTTATCTATATCAGTAACTCTTTTGCGTTCTTTTTTGGTTTAATCACAGGCGCAGTAATGATAGCGAGTGGCAAATGGTTAAGTATGAAAATCAATGACTTTATTCTACGAGTCATAGGCTTAACCAGCATGATGTATGTTCCACTAGACATATATAGTGATACCATTTTGCGTTCTCACCTTCGCTCAGATGCCAGAATGTTTGCAGAAGAGTTCGGAGGAGCAACCGTTATTTGGGGGACAATTTGGATTGCTATTAGTCTGTTGGTTATTTACAGGTGTCTCAAATGGAGCCTAAAGCGACAATAAACATTTAGTTGCAATTGAGAATCATTTTTGTTTAGATCTAGAGAAGTTATTCAATAGGACTTCGAAGATGGATTTACAACAGAGTTGGACCAAGTTTTTGCATGGCGAACAGCTAATGGACAGTGGGCACTGGCAACAAGCCTGCTGTATTTTCCAAGAGGTAATCACTGAACTTCCTATCCATTTTGAAGTGGCAGCTCAAAGTGACGAGGTTAAGCCTTGTCAGTTACACTGCATCTTGAAAGGATTCTCAGATTCAGCCATCTACCAATCTGAGATATTAAATAAGTTTGGTCGCCAATCTCTAGCCTATGACGCTCTAAATACGGCTTATGGTCACTGTCAATTTTGGAAATATAACTCCGATTTTCAACACATACTGTGCGCCCTTAATAACAACGCCAACCACCTATTCCAGCACATCGAACAGCTCTGTCAAGCGCAGCTCAACGTATCGTCACCTGAAACCCTCTGGAAAAACCGACTATACGATGCTCAGCAAGCCCATAAAAACTTCAATTTGATGCACACCGTTCACCACTATCCTGGCAGCCAACGATCAAGTCATATGGCCAGTTAATCCAATTACCCTACACGGAAGTCAATTATCATGTCACATCACGACGCACCACTTTTAGATGTCTCTAACCTTAATGTCAGCTTTACCACTAATGATGGAATTGTCGATGCGGTAAAACAGGTTAACTTTCAACTGTTCAAATCCGAAACACTTGCCATTGTGGGTGAGTCCGGTTCCGGTAAGTCTGTCTCTACCAATGCGATTATGCGCTTATTGCCTGATAATTCGATCGTTAACCCACAAGCCAAAATCAGTTTCGAAGGGCAATCCATTTTGGATCTTAGTGAAAAACAGATGCAGTCTATACGTGGTGATCGTATAGGGATGATTTTTCAAGAACCAATGACCTCTTTGAATCCATTTATGCGGGTCGGTCAGCAAGTTGCAGAAGCCATTCTTTGCCACCAGAAAATCACTAAGTCTAATGCAAAAAAAAGGGTTCTGGAGCTTTTTAACCTTGTTCACCTCCCGCAGATCGAAGCGGCTTACAGTAAGTTCCCTCACGAGTTTTCGGGCGGTCAGCTGCAACGGATTATGATAGCCATGGCACTGATTAACGAGCCTGACATATTAATCGCCGATGAACCTACCACTGCATTAGATGTGACTGTTCAAGCTGAAGTGCTCAATTTAATTAAGGAGATACAACAGAAAATGGGCATGGCCATTTTATTCATTACTCATGATCTCGGAGTGGTAAAACATCTTGCAGACCGAGTCATTGTAATGAAAAAAGGAGAGATTGTTGAAATCGGTGAAGGTGAAGCACTCTTCGCCAACCCTCAGCATGAATACACAAAAATGCTGATTAACTCCGTACCTCGCGGCAGCAAATTACCCACTCCAGAGTCTGCTCCCACACTGGTTGATGCTAAGGATGTATGGGTTCGTTATCTCATTAAAAGCAGTTTCTTTGGTCACAAACATGAGTATTTCGATGCAGTCAAAGGGATCAGCTTAACCTTAAAACAGGGAGAAACCTTAGGTATCGTTGGAGAATCTGGCTCAGGAAAATCAACCCTTGGACGGGCCATTATGGGCTTGTTACCTTCTGACGGCGAAATTCGAATTAAGAACCAACAAATCAGCACCTTGTCTGAGAAAGAGAAACGATCCTTAAAACGAGATATTCAAATGGTTTTCCAAGACCCATACGGATCGCTCTCACCTCGCATGACTGTCGGTGAGATCATCTCAGAGGGGTTAACCGTTCACTACCCTAAAATGAAAGCACCTGAACGTTTGAAAAGAGCTCGTATCGCCTTAGAAGAGGTGCGTCTTGAACCCAGTGCTATCAATCGTTATCCCCATGAATTTTCAGGCGGTCAACGACAACGTATTGCCATTGCTCGTGCTTTGATTTTAGAACCCTCATTTATCTTACTGGATGAGCCAACTTCTGCCCTAGATCGCTCGGTTCAACTTACGGTCATTGATCTGCTAAAAGATATTCAGCAACGACGAAATATCGGTTACCTGTTTATCAGTCATGATTTAAGTGTAGTGAAAGCACTCTCTGACAGGGTAATGGTGATGCAAGATGGCGAAGTGGTTGAACAAGGGAGTGCTGAACAGATCTTCCATCACCCGAAAAACGGCTACACCAAAAAATTAATTGCTGCCTCTTTTGAATTAGACGAGGATGCTGCTTAATGAATCACAATGAGTGGCCATAAAGGTCGCTCATTTTTATCGTTTAATCACTCGGTGTTGAATCAACTCTGCCCAACGCTCAATAATCTCCTCCACGACCCAATGCAATACCTTGCCTTTATTGGAACTTCGCCAACCAATATAAAATTGCGTCTTTCTCGGTTTATAATCCATTTTTAATTCGACCAACTCACCGCTCTCTAACAGATGTTTTACTCGATATTTGGGCACATTGCCCACCCCGACTCCATGACAGTGCGCCTCGATTTTGTCAGACATCGTTGGCACTCGAATAATTGTCTGGCTGATAGGCAGCCCAACATTAAGGTGCGCTAAATTCTTCGCGCTATCTCTAGCAATTACTGAGCGGAACTGCTGTAATTGTTCAAAAGCAATTGGGGCATCAAGTTGAGTCGCAGGATGAGTGGCAGCCGCAACCATAATGCTTTCTACCTCGATCAGAGGCTGCGCAGTGATCCCTTTGTTCGATGGAGGTAAATCCGGGGCGCCGATCACCAAATCAACACTGCCTTCGATCAACGAATCCCAACAACCGGCCAGCACTTCTTCAAAAATATTGAATTCAATATCCGCGTAAACTTGATAAAAGTCATTCAGCACCGGATACACTGACGACACAGGAAAAAAAGTCTCTACGGCAATGTTTAATCTAGGTTCCCAGCCACTGTCTACTCTTTTTGCACTTTCGGCGAGTGCTGTGGTTGCTTCTAAAATCCGACGTCCTTCATTCAAAATCTCAAGACCGGCTGGGGTTAATAGTGAACGCCTTCCATCACGTTTAAACAATGTGATGCCTAAATCTTGTTCTAACTTTTGAACGGTATAGGTGATTGCAGAAGGCACACGATAGAGTTCAGCTGCCGCGGATGCAAAACTGCCCTTTCTATCGATTGCATCAATCACCTCTAATGATTCGATGGTGATAACTTGTCTCATATTCGTCCCTCCTCGGTGGTATTTTAATTATTCATATATATTGAACAATAACATCATTTTTTTCTGATTTTTATTCAATTTAACCTCGCTACACTTAACGTATTCAAATAATTAAGGTGACGTTATGACTGCATTGAATTTGGTAAGAAGTATTTCAGATGTTTTTACCGCTCGTGATAGCCACGATGGCGATGGCGTAAAGTTAAAACGCGTCTTCTCGTTTCAGCCACACACCACTTCAGCGTCTCTAGACCCTTTTTTGTTGCTTGATGAGTTCTCCTCTGATAATCCCAATGATTATATTGGCGGATTCCCCGAGCACCCTCACCGCGGTTTTGAAACGGTCACCTACATGATTGAAGGCTTAATGGAGCACAGAGATCATCTAGGGAATATTGGACGGTTAACACCGGGAAGTGTTCAATGGATGACCGCTGGAAAAGGGGTTCTTCATTCGGAGATGCCGAAACAAGAAGCTGGGCTTTTAAGAGGCCTGCAACTGTGGGTCAACTTACCCGCAGAGCGTAAAATGCAGCCCGCGGCCTATCAAGAATTCTCTGCTGAAGAGATGCCACTGACTACGTTAAACAATGGCACTTCAGTTAAGGCGATTGCAGGAAACACCGTCATTAACCAGCAGGAAATCGAAGGTGTCGTCACCCAAATTGCTACCCAAGCTCTCTATCTTGATATGGCTATCCCTATAAATCAGCAGGTTACCATCGACGTACCAGCCAGCCATACCGTGCTCACATATCTGCTCGAAGGTGAGTATCAGAGCCCAGAAGGCAAGGTCCTTCAGGCACATCAAATGGCGAAATGGAAAGATGGCGACCAGGTGACAATCACAGCGACAGAGCACGGAGCTAGGCTCATCTTTCTATCTGGTGAGCCAATTAATGAACCCGTTGTTCACTACGGGCCTTTTGTTATGAATACCTCGCGCGAGATAGATCAAGCCATCAGTGACTTTCAAAACGGCACATTAACCGATTAAGGAGAAATAAAATGGGACTTTTAATAGATGGAAAATGGGCAGATCAATGGTATGACACCAAATCTAACGATGGCAAATTCGTTCGAAGTGAAGCGCAGTTTCGCCATTGGGTAACCCATGATGGTCGTGCAGGTCCAACTGGTGATGCTGGCTTTAACGCCGAGGCTGGGCGCTATCACCTCTATGTCTCCTTGGCTTGCCCATGGGCTCACCGCACCTTACTATTCCGATCACTAAAAGGATTAGAGTCGATGATCACGATCTCAGTGGTGAATGCCTATATGGGAGAGCAAGGTTGGACATTCACCCCCGGTGACGGCGTCATTGAGGATTCCCTTTTTCACAGTAACCACCTTCATCAGATCTATACCCAAGCCGATCCCAACTACTCTGGCCGAGTGACAGTACCTGTACTTTGGGACAAAAAACGCAACACCATTGTTAGCAACGAATCTGCTGATATAATTCGAATGCTAAACAGTGCTTTTGATCATCTTGGGGCTAAAGCAGGCGATTTCTACCCAGAAGCACATCGAGAAGCGATCAATAAGGTTAATGATTATGTCTATCCAAACATCAACAATGGCGTATACCGAGCGGGCTTTGCCACCACACAAACTGCCTATAATGAGGCTGTGACCGAGCTGTTTAATGCATTAGACACTCTTGAGCAGCAGCTATCCATCAGTCGTTATTTAGTGGGTGATACCATTACCGAAGCCGATTGGCGATTTTTTACCACTTTAGTCCGTTTTGATGCCGTTTATGTCGGTCACTTCAAATGCAACCTTAAACGTATTGTCGACTACCCCAATTTATGGGGATACTTACGCGATCTTTATCAGCAAGATGGCGTAGCAAGTACCGTAGACATTGACTATACCAAAGCACACTACTACGGCAGCCATACTATGATTAACCCAACTGGGGTGATTCCTCGTGGACCAGTGATTGATTTTTTGACTCCACATCTACGAAGCTAGTGCTAACGGCTTGAAGGCGATAGCTTTCAAGCCAATAAAAAGGTAGAGTTTGGCTAAGAATATGGAGATCAACTGTTTATGCCGACCACCTTAACCACAGCAGTGAACAACCTTACCCGACTTATTCTCGCGGCCAGTTTAGCTTACCTCGGATACAGCATTATCCACATTAGCCAACAAGTCAGTAAGCTAGAGCCCATCATCAAAGAAGTGAATGATGTTCAACTGCAAATCCCACAAATATTACAACGTGTCGACAATATCACCGCTGAAATCCCGTTAATTTTAGCCCAAGTAGAGTCGGTAGTGACTCAGGTTGACCCTATCCTACAACGCGTTGATGACATCACCGAGCAAGTTCCTCTATTGCTGGAACAGATCCATGCTGTGGAACAGCAGATCACCCCGATCCTTGTTGAGAGCAAACAGATCCGAAAAGCGATTCCGCCTGTATTGAAGCAGGTCG
Source organism: Aliivibrio kagoshimensis (assembly GCF_050337105.1). Classification (NCBI taxonomy): domain Bacteria; kingdom Pseudomonadati; phylum Pseudomonadota; class Gammaproteobacteria; order Vibrionales; family Vibrionaceae; genus Aliivibrio; species Aliivibrio kagoshimensis. The sequence goes on along the minus strand of NZ_JAKJSQ010000003.1, from coordinate 49,722 downwards.
ATAGTACTAACAAATCCGTACAGCAAGTATCTAAACAAATCCCAGCCATTCTCAAAGAGAGTGCAGCCCTTCGAGCAGACACACCAAAAGTCATCGCAGAAGCACAGCTATTAGTGGATAACGTAAAAGAAGCGGGTAAAGAGGCATCAGAAGGAGTGGTATCTGGCGTATTAAGTGGCATTTTAAAAGCACCACTTTCAGTATTACCAAGTATTACCACCCTATTTTCAGGTGTCGACCTTAGTGATAAAGACCAACAATTAATGAATGAAGCGGTTCTCAGTACCCTCGTTAATAATAAGATTGGAGAAAAGAACTCTTGGTTTAATAGCAAAACGAATATAGCCGGAGAAGTCACTCTTCTACCAGCCAAACAAAATAGCTCTACCTGCCGAACATTACAGATTGAACTTAAAAAAGCACGTCGAACCATTAATAGTGAAAAAATCGAAGTGTGCCAAGATAGTAATGGAAAATGGGAAGTATAATAAAATAATCAAAGAGTTAAAATATCTGCTTATCTATCCTTTCACATCTGCGCGTGTCTCATAAATAACACATATTTTCAAATGAGATACGCACCCCAAATCATAATAAAAAAACAGAGTCATATTAGGTGACATCCCTATATCATTCATATACTAAATGACATATCCATGACATATGCCTTATTTGTATAACATATGATTCATGAAACCTGCGTTATGATAATACTAAAGGTATAAATGCATTACTTTAAATTCTCTGTATTCTCAATTCTATTATTGCTCTCGTGTTCAAAAACGACATACGCCTCAATTATGGCTCATGATGAGTGGAAAAACGCATTTAACCTTCTTAGAACCTCCAACAAAAATGAAGCGATCGCTATGCTCTCCGAGCACTACTTAACTCTTTCACCTGGTGCTGAACGTATCTTTGTTTCCATGCATTTACACGCAATCTCATCAAAAAAAGACCCCTTAAGATTTGCACCAAGTTCATACCTTCCTAATAGCTATGAAACAATCGAATCTGAAATGAGCCAAGTCATGTACTTTGAAGATCATGGCCAGAATCTCTATGCCGCCCAGCTGACCAAAAGGCAGCTCGATAAAGCCATTCGAATAAAAGACGATGACCTAGTTGCATTACTCTCGTTACAGTATTGCAAAAACAACATTGAGTTACAGCGTCACCAAGTGGCGCAGGAATATTGTGAAGATGTACTGGAATTATTACAAAGTAGTGGCAAGCACTTTCTCGATATCCGCTGGGTCTATCACCTTTTAGCCATCAGTTATCAAAAATCTGGCGAGATTGATAATGCCCTGCTGGTAAATAGAATGATTGCGAAGTATGCCTCGGTAGCCTCCGATGAATATCCGTATCACCCTAAAAGTAACCACCTCGTTAATCTTGATGATAGAAGCACTGTAGAAAATTATCTTCAACAATCTTTAGAGCATGAGATCGAACGATTAAGAGCAGAGCAGATCCAACATCTACAAACCACTGAATTAATAACCCTGCGCCAAGATGAACTCTTATACCGCTTAGCACTATCAACCTTGCTCATTTTAGTTGTTATTATCCTTGCTTCACGCTTTAGACTGAAATACATCTCAGAAAAAGATCAATTAACAGGCTTGTATAATCGAAAAACGGCTTTTGAAAAAATCTTAAAATTCAGTGCATCTACCGGAAAAACCCACACTTTAGTCCTGTTCGATTTAGACCATTTTAAGTCAATTAATGACACTTACGGCCACCCTACTGGTGATATCGCCCTCAAACATATTGCTAAAGTTCTGGGTGAGCCGATGATGAAAAATGACTTTATTGGAAGAATTGGTGGCGAGGAGTTCTTCATCTTTTTGAATGGTTGCGGTAAAGATCTTGCTCGAGAACGCGTCGAATCCTTACGAGCACGACTGGAAAAAAGTTCTTTTACTTCACATGAAGGGAAGAAACTAAAGATAACAGCCAGTTTCGCCTATATTACCTCAAACACCATTAATCATGACTTTCAAAGCGCTTATCACATTCTGGATGAGGCGTTATATCATGCTAAGCGTACCGGAAGAAACTGCGTGATTGACGCCATTAACGACCCAATCACTGCAGCTAGGACCAAAGATCGCCCTATTGAACACACATTAGTCGCCGAGGTGGAATAATATCTGCTCTACCTAAAACTACTTTTTGCTTTGGTGGTAATCCATTATCGTTGTCCGATACAGTGCCAATAACGTCTCTGAATCGACAGCCACACCCACTTGCTGTGAACGGCGCTCGGCCCAGTCATCAATTGGGAACTTCTGTTGTTCGAATTTTTGCAGTGTTAACCCTTCTGCCGGACCATCAGTCACCACTCTGACCGGGCCATTACGGGTCGTAAATAGCTCAGGGTTAATCACGTACGCAATGGCCGATGGATCATGAACATGACACCCTTCATAACCTAACCGATTAGCATAAAACCTGAGATAGTAGCGGCTAACATCCCAGATAAACAAACCAGCCTCTCCGGCCTTATCTTTCAAATCATCGAGATAACTCGCCGTAAACACACTTTGCTGAGTTACATCAAGGCCAATAATCACCACGGGCCAATCTGCGCCAAACACAATATCCGCCGCATGAGGATCATCGTGAATATTAGCTTCAGCATACGGAGTTACATTCCCACGGTGACCATTCTCACCAAATGCACCGCCCATCACCACCACCTGTTTCACTAATGATGTTATCGAAGGATCAGCTTGCAACGCCAACGCCAGATTAGTCAGTGGCCCAATGGCAACCAACGTGATCTCCCCTGGATTCGCATGAATCGTATCAATCATGTATTGAAATGCAGGACGCGGGTCTACAATAGCGTGTTTTGGTTCTGGCACATTCAAATCACCAAAACCAGATTCTCCGTGTACAAATACTGTTGGCCCAACAGGCGGTCGAACCAATGGCTTGTCCGTTCCCATAGCAACATCATACTTGCAATCGAACTTCTCTTTCAAATAGAGCGCATTGCGCGTGCCGTTTGCAATGGTGGCGTTGCCATATACCGTCGTCAATGCCACAAGAGTGATATCCGGACTGGTCTCGGCAAACAAAATCGCCATCGCATCATCAATACCCGGATCCGTGTCTAAAATAATCTTATTGGTCATTGGCTGGCTACCCTGTTAAACGATAGGAATGAGAATGAAAGATTATAACGCTATTCCTTCAACGTTCAGTGAGGGACATCCACAAACGCCCCCAAAAACACCAAATGATGAGAGTAAACTCCTTGTAAGGACAGACACCTCAAACACTAAGAACATCATGTGTCTGTCCCTTCAAATTATGCCTTCAAATTAATAATTACTAGTAACCGAACGGTTCAATTTCTGAAACAACCAACCCAGAGCCATGAGAGATGCCCCTAACCCTAAAAAGCTAATGGCACGCCAGAATCCGTCCAGTGTTCGCACATCCCATAGGAATACTTTCAGGGCTACACAGGCCAAAACGATAAGGCCAATGCGCTGTACCGTTAGAGCTTTTCGGGTTACGCCGCCCCACGTCAGTACCCCGCCAACAACCAAACCTGCTACCGAGTAACTGAACAGTTCAGCCATACTGGTTGGCACCCTCATTGTCATCGACACAGGTTGCCAGAACTGACGAATCGACATCCCAAGCCAAACCGCACCGAGTGTGAAACCTAACCCTGCCACTACATAGTGAGGGATGCGCAGGGTATTCCAACCCCTCACTACAGTGGCGATCAAGACCGCTGCAGGCAGCAACCAACCCAGCGTTAGCATGTTAAAAATAGGCATCGCTTCTGCGGACACATTCGATACCAACAGTGGCGACTCAAACGTATTGAGCGCGACAACTTGTAGGGAAAACGCACACCACAATAGATAGCTGTAACCTTGATACACAGATTTAAGCTTCTGCGCAAACTGGCTGCGGTAGCTGTATACCAAGCCCATCACTAAGGCTTGGTTGGCAAACACCACCATCGAGGTGAAATCAAAGTAATCTAGATAGCCATAGTCCCCCGTCAACCAGTAATTGGTTTGGGTAAATAGCACCATTAGAAACACATGCAAAAAGGCCCCTTCGAACCAATTAGCCAGCTCGCCATCCGCTCGCTGCATTATCGAACGAGCGTAAGCCAAAATCATCAACGAAGGTAAGTAACTGATCATCACCCACGCCCAATGCCCCGCCACCATCGGCTGCCAATCTGGAATAAACGGTAACAAAGTCAGACGTATCACCAATATGATCATCGCTACTTTGATGGCCCAATTCGCAGGGAGGAATAATCTATGTTGTGCTTGTAGTGCCATCATCGCCACTTGCGCCGAAATAATCGTAGTGAGCCATACATCGCTTAACCAAACCAATGAGATCCCTGCCACCATGGCGTGCACAATAGCAGAACACGCTTGCGACAAGTCTTTCAATCGTAAACCAAGGTAACCATAGCAACCTGCAACTAATGCAGTAAATAGAGTCCAAACCCATACATAACTTTCGATACACTCATGAGCGTACATCAGCATGCTTAATGTCATAACAGGTGCAAGCACCAGCAGATAAAGGCAGGTGAGCCGTGTTCGATCACCACCTTGTACTTGGCTCAAGGTTCGCCAACCGATCAGGCCGATACTCATCGCTAACGCAGTCAATATTAATGATGGGCTGTTCGTCATGGAGAAGGTATCAAGCGCAATCGAGAGCAACACTACCGATACAGAGGAGGCAACCATTGCTGGCAGAAATGGCCTCAACGACCACCCTTTCCGCAGTGCTGGGAGCCATACGATCGCTAATAAAACCGCGTACAGATACGCCAGTTCCAGTGTAGAAACCTCTTCCAACCTCTCCACAGCGGCAAACATCAACACCACCACCATCAACGAAGTAGCAATGGGAAGATGAGTCCATTTTCCTTGGCAGTGACGATAACGAAGCAACAACTGCCAGCCCAGTCTAGGCACCGCATAAATAAGGTATACAGTGAGTGAGAGGAATATGGCTAACCAAGGAAATAGGGACTCCCTTGGCATACTCTCAATCATAATCAGCATCCACAACACATGTGGTAGCGCGATACTTGGCGCTAACCATGCTCGGCGCACCCTTTGCATTAATACCGTAGCCGCCAAGGAAATTGCGCTGAAGTACCCTGCCAGTAAGAGGTAATTCGGTTCAGTTCCCCCAATCCATAATGGTGCGGTATACCCTCCCACTAAGCCAAGTATTGCCATCAAAGGCCCTTGGCGTAAAGAGAGCCCCAAACTAGAAAACGCCGCCACCGCCAAAATCAGTAACGACAAAGTCGGAGACAGCAGCTGATAAAACACAAACGCGAAAATGACTGTGCAATAAATTCCCGTTAATCCTGTACTCGTAATCGCAGCTGGAACATAAGTAAACCCTTGAGCCCGCTTCGAACGCTCTGGATCTTTCTGCTCTCTACGATGGAACCAAACCCCTGCCATCAGTGTGACAAGAGAGAGTACAAAAGCGATGGTCACGCGCACTATTGGAGAGAATTCGATATGGCTACCAATCACTTGCACCAAATAACCACCACCCACTAGCATGGCTAACGCCCCCACCCAAACCAACCAGTTCTCTTGCAAACTGGTAAGCAGTTTATTAGGTTTTCGTTCAGCGCTTAGATTAGGTTTTTGAGACGCACGAGGGGGCTCGCTACTTTTGACACTCATCGGATGAACCATCGGAGGTGCTGGAAGGCCTACCTCGGCCTGGGCCTCATGTTGACTATCCTGTTCCACAGCTGGTTGGCCAAAATCTGATAACATCAGCCTTCGCATGTCTGACAGTTCATCATGCAGCTGAGCAATCTTATCTTCAAGCTTCGAAATCCGCCCGGCCGATTTCAGTACGACTATGACCGCGATAACCGCCACAACTATTGCCAATTCATTAAACAACCGCTTTCTCCCTATCCATGGTGGTGTTTCTTACTGGGACATATATGGTCACCTCGCTAAATGCAAGGCAATGTTCTTTTTCTTAATCACTGTTGATGTCTACATATTGTCGGCCATTGTTGTGGGTAAACAGCAGTGGTTCACGGTCTTGCGACATATATCCGGCGTCTTTATGGCATTCATTTTACCGCGCCCTAATGAGATACAAATTGACGTCTTATCCTCCTATACAGACGCATGGTTTTGATAACCGCTGTCCCTACCAGGTTTTGAATAAGACAAACCGTTTAATTCATCACTGTTATACCGTTWAAAAAAGTGTTGAGTATTKCGCTAWTTAGCGCAAGCTAATTTGCCATCATAAGGTGTTTGTTTCGAGAGTACCGCCCAGATAATTCGGGCCAGTTTATTCGCCAATGCAACCGTAAGCTTACARTCATGTGTTCGTTTTTTTAATTGTTGAAGCCACTTACTCAGTGGRTCATTYTTTCTGTCACACCAGTTTATTACCGTTCTGGCACCTTGTATAAGAAGCTTTCGTAACGTGGCATTGCCCCGTTTGGTTATTTTACCCAAACGATTGTGYTCTCCACTGCTGTATTGRGATGGCGTTAATCCRAGCCATGCGGAGAGTTGGCGACCATTTTTAAATTCATTGATGCTGTTTATAGAGCCTAAAACATTGGATGCGATAATCGGTCCAACACCCGGAATATCTGATAGAAGTTGATAATCACTATGCTGACTTGCGCAGCTTACCATCTGCTCAGTAACGTCTTTAATTTCTGTGGTTAACTGTTTTTGACGTTCGTAAAGCCTGTGAATGAATGATCGAGCAACGCTCGATAACTCATTATCAGGCTCTTYAAGACAATAAGGAATGGCAGCCATTAAATTTGCTTTAGTCTTTCCAGTAACGACGCCGTACTCTGCTAAAAGCCCCCTCAGTTGGTTTAAGTTAGCGGTACTTTGTTTGATCAGCTGCTCTCTAATTCGTTGAAGAGATTGAATATCTTGCTGCTCAATCGTTTTTACGGCGACAAAGTGAATCTTGGGACGTTGTGAAGCTTCAGCGATGGCAAGGGCGTCATTAGCATCATTTTTGTTTCCGATTAAGAAGGCTTTGACCAGCCTTGCCGGAATTAATTTGACGGTATGCCCCAGTTTTTCAATTGCTCTTCCCCAGTGATTAGAGCTGTAGCAAGCTTCCATCACAACTAAGGTTGGGCTAAATTGTCTTAAGGTATGAAGGAGCTTGTTTCTAGAGACTTTTTTATTAGAAACCAGCGTATTTTKTTGATCTAATAAGGCAATTTGAAAGACATTTTTTGCCAAATCAATACTAATGAGCTTATATTTCATAGTGGTCACCTCTGTTGTTGATTCTGTCGAACCTTAATCATGGCACATTGCGATGCCGAGACAGAGGTGACCATCTCATCAGACACCTTAAGCACCTACATCAATATTACAACTTCAGTGTTTTCATTAATTACACACCAAACTCTCACTGACTCGCATCCATTGTTAATGCCACTATACCTAGCCAGTTTTCACATTACACTTCTAAAATATTGAAACTTTACAGGACTCACAATAAATGACGGTTCCAAGAAGCCAGCTTATCTGCTCTGAAGCCACACCTTATTACCACATTGTATCGCGGTGTGTGAGGCGCAGTTATTTGTGTGGTGTAGACGCAGTCACGCAACAAAGCTTTGAACACAGACGTCGTTGGATTGAAGATAAACTCAAAGAGCTCAGTACCGTTTTTTGCATTGATATCTGCGCTTACGCCATCATGAACAACCACTACCATTTAGTGTTGAATATTGATGCTGATAGCGCGAAAACCTTACCTGAAAAAGAGGTCGTTGAGCGTTGGTGCGCGCTGCATGAGATGCCCGTTTTGATACAACGCTATATATCACAGCAACACACTTGTACCGCGACAATTGAAGTGTGCCAGCACATCATTGCAGAGTGGCGTGAACGATTATCGAGTATTAGTTGGTTCATGAAAATTCTCAATCAAACTATTGCGCGTCAAGCCAACGAAGAAGATGACTGCACTGGGCATTTCTGGGAGGGACGATTCAAAAGCCAGGCGCTGCTGGATGAAAAAGCACTGCTAACGGCCATGGCTTATGTCGATTTGAACCCCATTCGAGCCACTATGGCGGACTCGCTTGATACCTCTGATTACACCTCAGTCAAAGAGAGGCTTGCTGCACTTAAGGCCAATCAACTAACACCACCCTGTTTGCACCCTTTTATTGGAAATCCAACTAACGAGATGATTAAAGGCATCCCCTTTCGGTTGGATGATTACCTTGAATTGGTAGATTGGAGTGGCAAACAGATAAGACCCAACAAACGAGGGGAGATTGATGCCTCTGCTCCACCCGTTTTACAACAATTGAACGTTGAACAAAAAGAGTGGCTCAAGCTCTGTACTACACTTGAGCAAAACCGAGCCAGTATCGTAGGAGAGGTAAAATCATACTCTCACGCCATTCATAAATTGAAACGAAAACGAACCACCGGGCTTAAAATCACCACTGCTGCATAACGAAACTTCGCAACACACGATAAACTCACCTGAAAACCAAGAACAGACGTTTTTTACGTAAAATTCACGCTATTTCGATGCTTTTAAGAACCAAACTCCCACCGATAACATAAAAATTGGTAGGGTGTTATCGGATGGGTTTGCGCTTCGCTGTGAGTTTTACTTTTTTATAGGGTGCCTGTCCCTGAAGAGAAGAGAAAAGAGAAAAAAATACCCAGCACTTGGCTGGGTATCTTATCTCTTTATTTAAAGATGGCTTACTCTTGGAAAGTCACCACCTGCTTTTCAAGCTCAATCACTTCAGGTTCTGGAATATTCTCATCTGGGTAGGCCGCTCTGACTTTATCGCTCAGTGCTTTCGGGAACACTTGATAAAGCACTCGAGTCGAAACGGTTAATGGGTATGTCACCTCAGTTGGCAGTTCATATTTTTCATGGCGAGTTTCACCCGATTTGATACGGGTATCTTGCCCAATTTTCACATAACGCCAGAACTTCAGACCGACAGGTTTACCTTCTTCGTCGACACCAATTTTAATGAATCGACGTGCTTCTTTTGGAATAAACCCATCTTTCATTACCCCAGACTCAAACACACGCTTCCCATCCATATCGGTAGCAATGATCTCTAACCACACTTGTCTGCGAGCACCGCCCGGCATGTCATGGCCTGAGTTAACATTGGTCACATTGGCAGTAAAGGTACTCCCTTGTTTTTCGACTGACAGGGTTAATGCCGTACGCAGAATATCGATACTCATCTTCTTATGTTCTGGATTTCGCATTCCGGTAAAGAAGTAATTTCCCCCGACAAAATGGTGTGACCTCATGTCTTTTTTAATGGGCCCGTTATCGGTAGATTGTCCATCAACACGATTATCAAAATCCGTCACATCTTGAGTCATGTGGCAGTCGATACAAGTTTTGGTCTTACTTGGATCTTGTGGATTATTAAAGGGTGATGCCAACCACTCTCCATAGTTATCATTAATTTTAGCGCCAGGCCCCGTGGTAAACTCATTATGGCACGTGGCGCAATAGAGTGAGTCTTGATAGAGATCGGGCTTTGAATACGACGCTTTATGCGGTTCAGGAAATGCATTAATCTGTTTCTGCTCTAACCATTTCAGCATCGCAACTTTGGTATCTTCAAAGATGTAACCTTCTCGATCCTTCAAGTTAATGGTCATGTCAGTATTACCACCCGCATTCTCTGCTTTGGTGACTCGATGGCAGAATACACAACCAGTACCGCGTTCATCGACCGATTTTCCGTGAGCATAGGCCTCTTTTAGTGACGCACCATTTTTTTCCCACATGTCGCCATAATCATCGAGGCTTTTGTTGGTGATTTGATCATTGATGATCGCTTGCGGTGCATGACAACCCCGGCAAAGTGTTCTGAACTCTTCCCCTTCCTCTTTTGCAGCAAAATCCTCTTGGAAACGGTAATAAGGGTGGTCCATGTTCATGCCATGGTTAGAATCTGCCCACTGGTCGTAGATAGTCGCATGACAGTCAGCGCACTCAGCAGAATTTAACCACTGATCAGGGTGCGTATATTTGCTTTTTTTGTCATCAAGACGCAGCCAAGTTGAGAGGTATGGCAAGTTATGCGGTTCTTTAATGTATTCGTTCAGTGCCATCATCTGCTTGGCTACCTCAACAGGTGGGTTATAGACATCTACCATTACGGGCTTGCCATCACGCGGATCACCTCCCATGCCACCTTGTGTTTTTTGAATCATATCGATATAAGCAGCGACCGGATCACCCGCTATCATTTTGATGGGATCAACGTGCCCTGTGATAGCATTTTCAAATCGATCTTTTGCTTCGTTGCCATCTTTCATCAAGAAGCGGTTGGTAAAATTAAAACCATCTAGGTGACAAGAGTTACAACTCATCCAAAAATCACCAGCAATGGGGTATTCACCGCCCTCTGTGGTATTGGCTGAATTAAACAGTCGTTTACCCTCACGGATAAGAGGAGCAATGGGATCATTACTCACTAACGATGCAAATCTCTCTTGGGTCAATTTCACCTTACTGAAGGGTCCAGGTTTACCAATATCGAAGGTTGAAATATCCAGTGAAATTGCTTTTTGAACAAACAACTCCTGGCCAGAAATTAACAGTGCTTTGGGATTATCACCAGGGACATTACGATATATTTGTGTCGCTTTAACTCCACCTTGGAACTTTTTACGACGGTGGCGCTTTTTATTGGTTTTCCCCTGCCTTGAAAGATCAAACACCAGCAGGTCTTCTGATCCAGACAACGAGAAAATGACTTTTTTACCATCTTCACTGAACGCCCCATCATGTGGGTTAGAGATAATTCTTAACTGGTTGCCACTCTCAATAATGTTGATCTGTTTGAATAGTTGTTTACGCTCTTGTTCGCGCTCTTTCTCTTGACCTTTTTCGAGGTCAATAATCGAGATGGTGGGAAACACCGTAGATTGAAATTGGAAATCGTGACCAAAAGACCAGAGTACGTGAGGCAACCACACTTCACTGCCATCGGGTGAAATGATGATGTTATCCAACAAGCGCGGCTTACCTTGCGGAACCGATTTAGTCTCATTTTCAGGGCTATCAGCTAACTGGATGATCTTGTCTAATTGAGGTTGAGCACCGGTCACATCATAAATTGACATTTGGCCTGTCATGGAATGAGTAACCAGTAAACGGCCGTCGTCGGTAATGGCTAATCCACGTGGGGTTGGCCCGGTATCTAGCTGTTCAATGAGGTCACCGTCAGCACTCAATACTAATAACTTATCCTGTTCAAAAGAGGTGGCGTAAAACTGATCGGTCTGCTGATTATAAATAACGCCGAATGGACGAGAAGGCGTAGGAATTCGTTTTAGCACTTCTAAACTTTTTGCATCCAACAGTAGAAGTTGCTCTCCTAGATAGTCTGAGGCCAGTAACTTATCTTCTTTACCATTGAGCGCAATTCTACGAATATCTTGTCCGACGAAAGATTCGCGCACTCTTTCACCTGATGCTTTATCGATGATAGAGATTGAACCAGTATCAAAGTTAGCACTTACTATCTGTTTCGCATCGTGAGTAAAAACCATTGAACTGCTTTTTACTGATGCCATTACATTATGACTGAATGCGATAAACGCAAGGGACAAACAGACAGACCATAAATTCAACTTACTGCTCAACATAACTCGCCTTACTTCTTATTCTGGTTGTTATTGATAGGGTTAACCACAGGCTCATAAACGGCATAGAGAAACAAACTTCTCTCTGCTGGAAACCTGGCCATGAACGACGCTTTTAAATGGTAAATACGTTCCTTTAAAGGGCTTGAGGAAATACGCCACACACTCGCCCCTTGCTTGGCATTTGCTAACAGTTGCGCTTCACTACTCGAGTAATACATATCATAAACCGACAACTGCTTAAGCTGATTACGCAGCAGATTCACACTGTAGTTGGTACCCACTACCTGCCGGTTCTCAGCTGACAGCTTGATATAATCAACGGCCTGCTGTATCGGAGTATCTCGGCTCACAACTGTTGAAAATGGCCCTATGCTGCTGATCACTAATGTCAGTGTAATGGTAATGATTAGCATCCGTCTTTTTATTTCGGATAAGTTTACCAGATAAAGCTGCTGATAAAAAATGACCAAAGACAATAAAAGGACAGGCACCAGATGTCGAACATTCTCAGGGTTTTGGGCAACCAAGATATATGCTGCGTAACTCAGAGCTAACCAGCCACACTGCTGCACTTTATGATGACGAATAAAAGGGGCACTGCACATGGCTGCTACCATCACTACTGAGACTAGCATGCCAAAACTGCTGCGTGCTTGATGCGTCCAACTCATCAGTGCCGAGCTATCCCCCGCACTCGTATTGCCCCAAATATCAAAATGGCCTTGGGTAAAACGGACGCCTTCATCAAAGTACGCCATGCCATCACGATTGAGTAAAAATAGCGCGCTAATACCCCCAATGATCAGAATAGGGGTTGCAGCCTCAACAAACGCGCGACCACGATATTGATAACTCACTAGCAGAGGTAAAAATGCCAGCGCTAAAGGGAGATAAGAGGGACGCGTCGCCAGCATGAGCCCAAGAAAAAGGCCCACAGACCAGCTTCTTTGGGTGGGATAGAAGTGGCAGACCAGCGCCATGAAAAAGAACATCATGGCGGGCGCATCAGTTAATCCACTAAGTGCCTGTCCCGCTAATACGGGCTGCGAAATTGTCGTGAGCATTACCGACATCGCGACCCATAGTGAACCTGATAGTTGATAGCCTATCACCGCGAGCAGAATGGGAATAATTGCTGTGGCCGCCACACTAACAGCAATAATGGCTTGAACATCACTGGCCGTGAAAAATCGGCTTACGCAACTCAACAGATAAAAACCGGGATAGCCGGGAAAATGTGGGCGAAACTCTAATACACTGTAATGCTCAAGTGCTTGGGAGAAGTGAAACGCATCATCGCTGTTTAGCTGCCATCGAAATTGAGCCATCCATAACAACCAACTCCCCACTACAAACAATGAAAAGAGAGCCACAAGAGTTTGTGGCTGTCTCGTTGTGATGCTCCACATTACTGTTTAAATTGAGCCAAGGCTTGCAATAATTTGCTTCGTTCAGATTGAAACATCGTAGGATCTGCAGGCGCTTGTCCTACGCCAAACACTCCTGGGTTACCAATGGATTTAAGCAGACCCGAAATCGCTTCACTTGATTGTAAGCGCAATTCACCTGAGAGGTTTGGTGATAACAGGTCTAAAAACAGCTTACTCTTTACCACAAGTACTTTAGCCACTTGGTAATCATTTAAGTTGCCTTGCGCACCATCTAAACGACGGACAATCTCTTCGTAAACGGCGGTATCCAATAAAGCGGAAATGGCATTCGCATCTTTTGCCACAATCGCACGTTCAAAAGCACTTTGCAGATCAACGTTATGCTCTTTCTTCAAGTAATCGAGCTCGTCGCTCAGTTTATTTACCTCACTGGTAACTTGTGTGTAATCTTGAGCTGATAATGCTATTAAGATCGCTTCTCGGCCATCAATGACAGGCTCTTTCCCTGCAGCAGCATACGAGTAAGCATTGCCATTTATGCTGACCAAGGTGAGCAATAATCCAATAACGGTATTGATGAATGTCTTCATTGTGTTCTACCTTATGCCACACTCTGGTTTTCAATCACGGTCTTTTCATTTCTAAAATCAAATATTTCTCGGCGGCGATCCACCCCATCCGTAACGGATTGAGCTGCCATCATTCCCATCTCCATGGCCGTATCAGTGAAGATATAGCGGAAAGTGCCTTGTCGGCCAGACATAATTAAATTATCAAACTGACATAAGTGAGTGATGGCTTTCTCTCTTTTTGCCTGATAAGTCATGTCCATTAGCGGATAAGCATGTTCAGTATAAGCGGTAAAGAACTCGCCACTGTTGAGCTTAGGATCCACGCCTAAGCTGTCTAAATCGTCTAATACTCGCTGTTGCAATTTTTGACCTTCCATGTTCCAAATTTCATCATCCTTATTACACGGAATTTCAATCATTACTGACGTCTCCCCCTCTGGTGCCATAAACGATGAACGGCGTTTAGGTTCTTGCAGACGGGTGCCAAGAATGTGCGGATCCGAGAGGTATTGCCAGGTATTATCAGAGATATTCTCGGTTGCCATCGGCATATTCATAAACCGCAACGATCGGTACTCTAATCCAGAATCAAAGCCAGTCAGTTTACAGACATGTGAGATAGGAATAGTGGCAATGACATGATCACACTCAATACTGTCACTGACGCCGTCTTGCATGTATTGCACAGCGCTGATCCGCTGCTGCAAGTCACGCTTATCAATATTGAATCCAGAGACGTCTGACTCTAAACGAATCTCAACGCCTTTCGCCTCAAGCTCTTCAGCAAGACGGGTGTAAAGCTGGCCAAAACCCCACTTTGGATAACGATATTGACGGGCGTAAGTACGTGGTGTGTCGCCTTTTTGTGGCAACAGTCGACGCACTACATCCTTTAAATTCATCAAACTAATACGCTGTGACGCCCAATCACCCGACAGATTTTTCGGATCAATACCCCATAGTTTTGCGGTATACCCTTCGAAAAAATTCTTGTATAAGGTTTTGCCAAATCGACTCTCAATCCATTCAGCAAAACTCACTTCGGAACGATCCTGTGGCTTACTTCTTGCCAGCTGCTTCAGAAGGTCGAATCCGCCACCGATCAGTAGCGATAACGGCGCATTTTTGAGTAGATCTTTAATCGCTAATGGATAAGCATAGATTCGACCACGATAGCGAATCACACTTTTTCGTTGAGAGTAGAGCAATTCATCGCCCATTAATTTATCAACAAAATTCAATAAATCTGGATTTTTGGTAATAAAACGGTGACCGCCAAAGTCGAAGAGATATTCCCCTTTTTCACCTTGAAAAGTCTGGGTCGCACACATACCACCCACTTTGTCATCTCTGTCTAATAGGGTGACTTTATATCCCGCTTCAGACAGATCCCATGCCGCCATTAAACCCGCTGGTCCCGCACCTAAAACGACGACGTGTTTCTGTTCTGTTTGTTTTGTATTGCTCACTTTCCATAGCTCCGATTCCACATCACTGAAAATAGCGACATATACACTACCCACGTCGATAATTGCAGCAAACTCGGTGACGAGTTATAACCAAACAACGCTCTTAAAAAGGTTCCAAACACGCCTCGATCATCCAAGATGTGTGAAATATTAAATACCTGTGCGTGTACAATAGGCAGTAACTCTCCCGCCTGTAACATATTGATGGCCGATGATAGCAAGCCAGCGGCAATAATGATGATCAACAAACTGGTCCAACGGAAAAACTGCGCCAATGGCACTTTCCTCGCCCCTTTAAGCATCATCCAAACTAACAAGACCGATAACAGCAAACCAATCACACCGCCAATGATCGCCTCTTCAGCAGAAAAATCGCCCATGCCGGAATACATGAGAGCAGAAAAGAACAGAATGGTTTCAAACCCTTCTCTTAGCACCGCCAATGTTGCCAAAAAAACCAAACCGACGACATTACCAGTGCTGACCATCACATCTAGGTTTTTCTGTACATCTGCAACTTGCTGTTTGGCTTGATTTTGCATCCAGATTGCCATATAGGTCAACACGATAGTGGCAAAAATCAGGATACCTGCCATCAAGTAATTACGATAAAGATCAGTACTGAATTGATCAATGACAAACTGAAAAATCACCGCGATCACTAACGAGAGCAGCAGGCCAACCGTTGCACCAAGGTAGATATATTTATGGTACTGACGAGCATTCAGCTTGGTTAAATATGAGAGGGCAATTCCTACAATCAGAAAAGCTTCAAGCCCCTCTCTAAACGTAATTAAAAAACTGGGAAACATAAAAACTCTACTTGTTAGACAGATAACGGCGAAAATTAACAACACTCCAACGAAGTGCATGGGCAAACACAAGAGGAACGAGTAACCATGAGGTGTAAAAATGGACATTGTGCATGAACCACCCAAGTTGATTACCATTGTCTCCATAGAAAAAAAGATAGAAACCAGTCACAGAGCACAACACCAGTAACCACTCAATCAGTGTTCCTGTTTGGCGTAAAAATCGTTTCTTACTTTGAGTAAGCAAATTGCGATGACTAGACCAAAATGCACCTACAATGACAGTAAATAGAGAGACACCAACCACCATGTGTAGCAACAGCATCACTCGCTTTATCTGCCACGACACATCCAGTTGACCCCATAGCAGTAATCCACTGAAAAACATCATGTAGAGCATCATCTCTGCCCACTTATGGTGATAAGCCAATGTTGTCCACCAGCGGGTAAACTGGTTACGCAGTCCTTTCATCGCTGAGTTGTCTGCTGCCGTTATATCGATAACTGCCATCACGCACCTATTCATAGAGGTTAAGAATGGATAAAAACTCTTTTCAAACACGGATTTATTTGAAAATGGTTCYTTTTCTCATTTAAAAATAATAGAAACAACAAAGGCAGCCAACGCTGCCTTTGTATATTTTAATGGTTAAGCATTACTTAACGCTGACCTTATTAGCCATGGTCATTGCTGTGCCGTGTTTACCACCGCCTGCAATGATTTGAGGGACACCATCTTCATCAGTATCAGTGCTTTTGCTGCCTTTGATTAGGTTTTCACCTGAATCACCAACCCACTCAGATTGCTGCATGCCGCCATTGATCACGGTTTTAAACCAAGAAGTGTAACGCTCAGTCAGCAGTTGCAGCTCAAGTGCTGGAACATTTTCGCCCTCTTCATTTTTCAGATGAAGAATTGCTTCACGAAGTCCGCCTGAAATTGCGGCTGCTGTGTAAGGCGTGTGAATAGTGGCTTTACCCGGAGATTGCGCCCAAGTATTGATACCTTTATCAAACATGTTTTTCTCTACTGCAACGTAGATAGAGCGCGCTGAAGCTTTGTAGCTCTCATCGCCGGTTGCTAAGAAAGCAGCAACTAAACCACGGATAGCAGAAAACTGCGCATCCAGTGACGTATTGCTATCGACTTTGCCGCCAATCGTTAATCCGTCTACCACTAAACCTTGCTTGTTAACCAGCTTGTTCACAATGAAGTCTGCCTGAGCTTTGATCATGGCTAGCGCTTCTTTGCCTTGTGCTGATTTAAAGTTAACATCACCACCGTCTGCAGACGCGTAACCTACAGGTAGAGCATCTTGCGCACGCTGGTAGATTGAAAGTGCAACGATTGAGTAAGCTGAATCAAAAGTGCTTACCTTGTTACCTTGCTTACCGTTGTGGTATTCAGTAACAAAAGTGCCCTCTTTCTTGTTAAAGTGCAGGGCTGCAATGTTCTTAAACAGTAGGTTCGAAATGTTGCTTGCTAGAGAGAATGCATCATCACCAGCAACATCATTACTTGTTTTAGCATCTACGTTTGCTTTTGGTGCTGCTGCAAACGGTGCGCCATCAAAGACGGATAGGAAGGCAGGGTTTTGCGCCGTATTAGCGGTGCGTTGATCAGTAAATGCGTAGAACTCACTCACAGGCCAGAGTGTTAACCAGGTATCTTCCAACGTTGATGAACCATCAGTCACTTTCAGGCTCTTAATAGACGTTACGCCGTTTTTCTCGCCTTCAGTAACCGCAACTTTATGAGCAAACCAAATTGGGTCTTTCGCTGGGTTGTAGTCTGGTCCAAAAGTAACGCCCAATTTCTTACCGTTATAACCAAGTTGCTCCTGCATAATTAGCAGTTTATCAATTGATAGCTCCGTCAGAACCATACCGTTAAAGCCATCTGCAGCTGACACGCCTAAGCTGTGCTTGCCATCTTGATCCATGGTTGATGAGTCAGCTTCTACTTCTTCATCAGATTCAGTGACGTGCATACCACCTAAGAAATCTTGTGACCACATCACTTCTTTTAGAAGAATGGCACCAAGGCTTGCTGGGTTAATGGATTTGTCGAACGTTTCAGGGTTCCAAGCTAGTGACTTATAATCGCGGAAATAAGCCGGAACAACCGCTTGAATAGTTTCACTCTTGCCTTTAGCCGTTAACACTTGAATTTCATCACCGTTCACAGTGGTGGTGTCTGGTTTCTGTGCAAACTCAGGAGAGCCTGCATAATACGGCACTGAGATTGGGTACATGTTTTGTGGGATTTCAGTCGCTGGGAAACCGACTGCTTTTGCCATTTCAACAAAACGCATACCAAGGGTTTCCATCTTACCGCCACGCTTGGCGTTAATTGGACCATTAACCAAGTGAGGACCCATTTGTGACTGATAGTTAAGCGCATACATCGCTTCTTCAGAATATTCGTAGCTCTCAATACCTGCTGCAAAGTCAAACGCAGTAGGTTGGTTTGCTTGAGCAGGGTCGAGAACATCAAGATCAAGTCCTAGCGATTCAGCAAGTGGCTCACCCGACAGTTCAAATTCAGTATAAGCAAGAAAGTTTCCGGCAGGCATCAGAGTTTTATCTAATACTTTAACTTCTACAGCTTGCGCTGCGACAGAAGTTAGGATTGCAGCTGATACGGCTGCGCAAATCGCTGTTTTTTTCACTTTTCAGTCCTTTTAAAATGTTTCAACTTGTTAACCCAGTTAACAAGACAATAACCTAAGTACAAACGAGAACGATTTGTATTATACATATCATTACGGGCAATGGAAACATTCTGAAATATATTTGTGTGAGCGTATTAACAGATTAAAAAATTGCAAAAAAAAACGAGACCACTACGTGGTCTCGTTTTTTAATCAACCTAGCCAGTTGACGTTATTAGTAACCGTTTATCTCATCAAACAGTTCTGGTAAGAACAGTGATATCTGCGGTACATAGGTAATAAGTATCAAGAAGAACAATAATAGGCTCAACCACGGCAGTGCCGCTTTAATCGCCCAACCTAAACTCTCCCCGGTGATCCCTGCGGTAACAAACAAGTTTAACCCCACCGGCGGTGTCAACATACCAATCTCCATATTCACCACCATAATGATACCGAGATGGATCGGATCAATACCTAACTGGGTGGCAATTGGGAACAAGATCGGCGCCATAATAAGCAGAATCGCCGATGGTTCCATAAAGTTGCCAGCAATCAACAGTAAGATATTCACAACAATCAAGAAACCCCATGCCGGCAATCCCCACTCAATGATCGTTTCGGCAATGGCATGTGGAATACGTTCAGACGTTAATACATGAGCAAACAGCATGGCATTAGCAATAATAAACAACAACATGATGCTGACTTTAGCCGCGTCTTTAACTACGTGACGAACTTCATCATTGACCGCTGACTTAATCATAACCATTGGCAGTAACAGTAGGTTTCGAATCACAGATACTGGTGCTGATTCACCCTCTTTTCTCCATGCTGCTCCCTTAATTGGACCAATGTCACGGTAACCCCACACACTCACTAACCATGCATAAACAGCCGCTGCGGATGCTGCTTCTGTTGGGCTGGCTACACCACCATAAATCGAACCCAATACGATGAATACCAACATCAGACCACCCATGGCTTTACTGCCAGAGATGATCAGTTGCTTACAACCTGGGAACGGCTGTGATGGTAGACCTTTGATACGTGCAACAATATAGATAGCAATCATTAAAATGCCACCCATCATGATGCCCGGAATAACCCCTGCCATGAACATGCGAGACGCAGACACTTCTGTTGCTGCGGCATACACCAACATAACAATAGAAGGTGGAATCAAAATACCTAATGTACCTGCATTGGCAATCACACCAGCAGCAAAGGCTTTCGGGTAACCCGCTTTTACCATACCAACAATAACAATCGACCCAATGGCTGCTACTGTGGCTGGCGACGATCCTGAAATAGCGGCAAACAACATACAAGCCAGTACCGATGCCATTGCCAATCCACCGCGAATATGGCCAACGGAATCAATAGCAAAGTTAATCAATCTTTTGGCAACACCACCCGTTGATAGAAATGCAGAAGATAAGATAAAAAATGGGATCGCTAACAGTGTGTAGTGTTCACTGGTGGCTTCGAACATTTTCAAAGCAATGGAAGCCAATGAATCATTCGAAAACACCAAAATGGTGGTAATACTGGAAAGGCCCAACGCAATCGCAATTGGCATCCCCATAAACATACATATAAACAGCAGTGCAAACAGTAATAGAGTCGTCATTATTTGCGGTCCTCATCCTTGGTGATAGTTAAATCTTCCGCTTTAACTTGATCCGCTAAATGCATACTGTCTTTTGCTTCATCGGCAAAACCAAAACCTATGCGCGTTCCTTTTAAAACTTGTGAACCGATCACTAACAGGCGAAATCCAGTTAAACCGAAACCAAAAATCAGACAGCTCATTGCCATCCACTTCTCTATCGGAAGATCATCCATCTCGATGGCAATCATCTTCATTTTGCTTAAATAAACCCAACTGCCATATAAAAACAGACCGCAGTACACTAAACACAGAGCAATAGACAATAGCGTTACTACTCGTTGACTCTTTTTAGGAAGCAGTTTCACCACCGCGTCCACGCCAATGTGGGTCCCTTCTCTTACACCCCATGATGCGCCCATCAATACCATCCATGCCGCTAAATAGAGGGTTACCTCTTGCGCCCATAACAGACCAGTATTGAAAACAAATCGCATAATGACTTCAATGAAAACCAGCAAGGTAATCGAAACTAACAGCAGACTGATTGCGTTCTCTTCAAACCGATGCAAGCTTTTTACTAAACGATTCGACATTATTTCCCCTTAAAATAACCTGCCCTAATAGACAGAAGATGGTGCCTATTCATCCTCTGTCATCTACATAGAGCAAGTTAAAATCACAACAATAAAAACAATAAATTACATGTTAGATTTAACAGCAGCGTCGATCAGATCTTTACCGATTTCGCCTTCAAACTGATTCCATACAGGTTTCATTGCTTCCACCCAAAGCGCGCGCTCGGCATCTGTTAGGTTCACAATCGTAGAGCGTTTAGAGTCGATAATCGCTTGTTTATCCACGTTGGCTTTTTCTAATGCAATACTGTTACCGTAAGCAATCGCTTCATCCAGCGCTTTTTTTACTTGTGGACGAAGATCAGCGTCTAAGCCCATCCAAAACTCTTTAGAGGTAACGACGAAATAATCCAATACACCATGATTAGACTCGGTAATGTATGGTTGAACTTCGAAGAATTTTTTCGAGTAGATGTTTGACCAAGTATTCTCTTGTCCATCAATTGCTCGAGTTTGCAGTAGGGTAAATACTTCAGAAAATGGTTTTTTAAGAGGGACAGCATCTACCGCTTCAAACTGAGCAGCCAGTACATCAGATGACATAATACGGAATTTCTTACCTTTCACGTCGCTTGGTACTTTAATTGGATTACTCGCTGATAACTGCTTCATGCCGTTATGCAAATAACCTAACCCGACTAAACCTTTTTTATCCAATGCATTTAACAAACTTTGACCTGCTGGCCCTTGTTGGAAACGGTCAACTGCTGCCATATCTTTGAAAAGGAAAGGAAGATCAAACACCTGCAGTTGTTTGGTGTATTTATTAAACTTCGAGAGTGACGGAGCCGCAATTTCAACATCCCCAAGCAACATCGCTTCCAGCACCTTATTATCACCAAACAGCTGTGCGTTAGGGTAGACATTCACTTCTACTTTACCTTTCAAGCGCTCATCCACTAGCTGCTTAAATTTAAGCGCCATTTGACCTTTTGGCGTATTTTCAGCTACTACGTGTGAAAACTTAATTTCAACTGGAGCAGAAAATGCGGCTGCTGATGTCATGCCTATTGCTAATGCTAATCCAGTCAGTGTTGTCTTTAACTTATTCATTTCTAAACATCCTTTTATTAGCCCTTCAAGGGAGTTTGGTCACTTGTGTGCATAATTACACTCAATGTTAACTACAGGTTAAATATAGCGAGTAAATGTTAATTTAAAAGAGAGGGAAGGGTTAAATACAACGTGCACTTTTGAAAATGCGAACTGAATAAATAAAAATGGGTAGGATCTGACACATTGAAAATTAACCATAGTAATCTTTATGTGATTTTTGTTAATAATTAACAATAAATCGTTAAAGGATTTATCATTCAGGCCGAATTGATAAGTTCCACAATAAGAGAGTTTTTTCGTACTACACTGAAGTAAGGCTTTTACTTTCAGGAAAATACACAAGAGGTGTTCCATGAAGTTTAATCACAAGGTTGTTGCCAGCTCTTCCATTATCGTATTTGCGGCAATGACTATTATGTCAGTTTGGCAATCGATGCAGGTCTCTAACCACATCGAACAGATAGTGCAAAAGAGTACCGATGAAATCATATATGGTCTACAAAGTACCATTGATGTACAGCTAAAAGAGAAAGCCCATATGGCAGATTACGCCAGTAAGCTAATCTCAGATGATTTTTCACAAGAGAGCGCCAGCAAAATCATTAATAAATCTAATATTAAAGAGTCCTATCTACTTGTAGGTATCGGGATTGATGCTGATGGTTCTAACTTTAGTAATGATTCCACATGGGATCCAGGCTCTTCGTGGGACCCACGAGTAAGACCTTGGTACATTGATGCAAAAGCGGCGGGAAAGACCGTGGTAACCGCACCCTATGCCGACTCAATGACCAAAGAGATTTTAATCTCTGTCGCCTCTCCCCTTTTGGATAACGGTACTTTTTTTGGGGCGATGTTTTTTGATGTTAGTTTGGCGGATTTAGGGGAGAAGATGAAACAAGTCTCTCTATTTGATGCCGGTTACGCATTTTTAGTCGACTCAAAAGGCACTATCATTACCCATCCGCAGAAAGAGCTGTTGGGCAAAAATATGAGTGAGTTTTTAGGTGACAATAAAATTGAGTCTGATACTCGACTTGTGACATTGAACGGTAAAGAGACTCTATTAACCTTCAAACAAACTAATACCCAAGATTGGTATGTAGGTGTAGTCATTGATTATGATATTGCCTATCAGTCAATTAGTGATCTGAGAGATGGTTCTATCATCTTTACCTCGCTGGCTGTTATCGCCTCTCTGTTCCTATTAATGTTTATATTAAAAACATTAATGCGACCATTGACCGTGCTAAACGACGCCATGTTAGATGCAGCTTCCGGACAAGGAGACTTAACTCGTCGTCTGGATACTAATACCGACGAAGAGTTCTCTGTATTAGCCACTAACTTCAATTTGTTCACCGAAAAGTTGCAAACCTTAATCACAGAAACCAAAGCGATCAGTTCTGACATACGCCAAAGTACTGAAAAAACCGCCCAAGATTCTGAGTTATCTGCCACCGACATCGCTAACCAGTTAGCCGAGGTTGAGCAGTTAGCGACAGCCATGAATGAGATGGCGACCACCTCATCGGATGTAGCTGGCAACGCACAAGGGGCAGCAACTGCCGCTCAAGAAGCCGATACCGCTGCCGCTGAAGGCGTAGAAGTCGTGGTACAAACCACCAATGTTATTGATTCACTATCAGGTCAAATTGACCAAGCTGTGGATGTGGTACAAGAGCTTGCTAATGCGACCGACAACATCGAATCGATTCTATCGGTCATTACCGGAATTGCCGATCAAACCAACCTACTAGCCCTTAATGCTGCCATCGAAGCAGCGCGTGCTGGTGAGTCTGGTCGTGGTTTTGCGGTGGTTGCTGATGAGGTGAGAACTTTAGCTCAGCGAACCCAAGAGTCGACCACTCAAATTCGTAATATGATTGAGCAACTGCAAACGGGTGCGTCACAAGCTGCCAGTGTGATGAAGCAATCTAAGTCACTGGCGGCTGAAACCGTTGAAAAAGCGACTGAAGCTGATTCATCACTGAATAAAATCCGCGATGCCATTATTGCCATCAACGACATGAACCTACAGATCGCCTCTGCCGCCGAGCAACAGAGTCAGGTTGCCGAAGAGATCAATACCAACACCTTTAACATTCGAGACCTTTCTGAACAGGTATCTGGACGTGCTCTAGAGTCCGCAACCGAGATGCAAACTCAAGTGTCAAGAGTGCAGCAACAGGGTGATATATTAAATAAATTCATCGTATAACGTTAGATAAACAGCCACAAAAAAGCCCCAGAAAGAGACTTAGTTACGTTCTCTCTGGGGCTTATTTTTAATCGTCTTCTACCACATCAAATCATCCGGGATCTGGAAGTCGGCGTATGGGTCATCTTCATCCACTTCTGTTGCAACCGTTTCGTTATTTAAGACAATAATCGACTCATCACGCTGGGCAATTTTGTCCGCAACTACTGCTGGGATCACTTCATAACCGTCATTAAAATGGACTATCGCTAAGAGACCAGCCACTAATTGTGCTTGAGTCATCTTGTCTACATAGATCTTCTTAACCGTGTTCTCATCCGTAAAGTTGTAACCAATGTCACCCTCTTTACGATCAATCAAGTTCATCTCAATAAGCTGCTTAATTTGGTAAGCGACGGCTTTTTGCGCCGCATCACTATCGCGCTGACGGTTTAACTCTTTATCTCGCTCCAGCTGCGCGGTTTTATTCGCCTCAACTGCCGCTTTTGCCTCTTTGGCTTGAGTACGCGATTTTTTAGATGATTTAGCAGTTTTCTTTAATTTTTTCTGATTCACAAGACCCGCTTTTAACAGCTGCTCTTGTAGGCTTAACTTGGCCATGTTGACTCCGAGGTAAATGTCACGATGAGTGCGATAACGACTCTGTTTTATGGCTGAATAATGACATTTATCCCACACCATTTTCAAGAGAAGAGTGCAATTTTCTCTTGAAGTGTATAAGTTAATGACATTAAGCAGAGCAGGGATGAATTATGCCACAGGGAAACCGCAGAGAAGTTGCTTTAATTGAGGATGATGAAATCGTCCGCACCGCCACCACTCAATGGTTGCAGCTTGCCGATTATCACGTCACCGCTTTTGCAGATGGTAACAGCGCATTAGAAACACTGTCACCCAGCTTTCAAGGTATTATCATCAGTGATATTCGCCTTCCCGATATAGATGGTTTGCAGCTGATGCCTAAGCTGTTAGCAAAATTCCCCCACATTCCGATCATTTTGATCACCGGTCATGGCGACATCGATATGGCGGTGCAAGCGTTACAAGATGGGGCATTCGATTTCTTTGAAAAGCCATTTGACCCTGATCGCTTATTGGTAAGTGTCTCACGAGCTCATGATGCATTAACACTGCAAGATGACTCAAAAGATCGCAGTGAATACCTACAACAAATAAGCGGACTCGAAAAAATCGTTGTCGGTCGCAGTCAAGCTATGAACACCCTACGAGAACAGATAGTAAAAATTGCCGCCATTGACACCAATGTCATCATCTATGGTGAAACAGGCTGTGGTAAAGACTTGGTTGCCACCTGTCTGCATCAATTTAGTCAGCGTTCAGCGGGAGAGTATGTGCCTATTAACTGCGCCGCTATTCCAGAGCAGCTGTTTGAGAGTGAACTTTTTGGTCATGAATCAGGGGCATTTACAGGGGCGACCAAAAGACGAATTGGCAAACTTGAATATTCCGATAAAGGAACGCTATTCCTTGATGAAATTGAGAGTATGCCTGTTAACATGCAAGTAAAAGTGTTACGTGCCCTACAAGAAAACAGTGTCGAGCGATTAGGGGGCAATCAAGCGATTCCACTTGATCTCACTGTTGTTGCTGCAGCCAAAGAGAACCTACTTAACCACCTTACCTTTCGACAAGATCTTTTTTATCGCCTAAACATTGCGCAACTCTATCTGCCGCCTTTGCGAGAGCGCCAAGAGGATATCCTGCTGTTGTTTGATTACTATTTACAAAAAACCAACAGCGCATACCGCGCCGTTAGCCCTAGCGATCAGCAAATCTTACTGTCCTACTCTTGGCCTGGTAATGTGCGAGAGCTAAAAAACATTGCCGTTCGATATGCTCTCGATGATGAGCTTACGGTGGGTGAGATCCTAGCGACCAAACCATCTACGGCCACCGATGTTCACCACACTCAGCTCTCTCTTGCTACTCAAGTGCAAAACTTTGAGCGCAAGGTGATTGCCGAAGCACTGAATCGCTTTAACGGCAGTATCATCGATGTCATGAAAGAACTCGATTTACCGCGCCGTACGCTAAATCAGAAAATGGTCAAATACGGCATTAACCGTTCGGACTACGTAAAAATACCATAAGCCATTTTTTGCCGATGGCCGCTTTTTCGCCTTTTTTTACAGAACAAGCATTGACGGTGATCACACAAACATCACCGCAACAATTTATTTACGTATAAAAAACATAAAACTCACAACCAATCGGCTGTTTTTTGCTTATCAAATCCAGCGTAAATAGGCCATTTTTTTCTCACTGATAGTAGCAAAGATTAAAAATCCCATATTTTACAACGTGTTAATTTATGGCATTACGCTTGCAATACTCATTGTGAAGGTACAAATTTGCTATCAACAAGGAGATTGAGATGTTTAATCGCACCATAGTTAAATCATTAGCACTAGCAACTGCCATTGTGGCCTCTTTTGGTTCACAGGTTCACGCCGCTGAAAAAACCAGTTACATTCTGGCGACTGCATCTACTGGGGGTACTTACTACCCAGTTGGGGTTGCACTTGCTACATTAAGTAAAATTAAACTGGAGCCTAAACAGCACTTCTCTCTATCTGCAATCAGTTCTGCGGGATCGGGTGAGAACGTCAAGCTATTAAGAGAGAACGAAGCACAATTTGCGATTTTACAAGGCTTGTATGGCGCATGGGCATGGAACGGTGAAGGCAAAGTCAAAAGCTCCGGTCCACAAAAGCACCTACGTTCAGTGACAATGCTGTGGCAAAATGTTGAGCACTTTGTCGTTCGTTCTGAATTAGCAAAATCAGGCACTGTGTCTGATCTGAATAACTTAGACTCTAAGAAGTTCTCAATCGGTAAGAAAAACTCTGGGACAGAAGGTTCTGGTCGTCAAATCATGTCTGGCCTAGGGGTAAAGCCTGACAACTTTAACCTAGCCTATCTAGGTTATGGCGCCAGTGCTGATGCGTTACAAAATGGGGCCATTCAAGGGATGAATACCCCAGCAGGTGTTCCTGTGAGTGCGGTTACTCGTGCTTATGCGGCTCTTGGTGATAAAATTACTGTGCTCAACTTTACCGACGAGCAGATCAAGCAAGCGAACAATGGTTACCAACTTTGGACTAAGTATGAGATCCCAGCAAACACATACCCTGGTCAAACTAAACCTATCAATACCATTGCTCAACCAAACTTCTTAGCCGTACGTGACGACATCAGCGAGCAAGACGTTTATATGCTAACTAAAACAGTCTATGAAAACCTACCGTTCTTGAATGGCATCCATAAAGCAACCAAAACCATGGCCATTGAAAACGCCATTGCAGGTTTGCCAGTACCGCTACACCCAGGTGCAGCTAAGTACTACCAAGAAGTTGGCGTTAAGATCCCATCTCACCTTATCGTGAAATAGATCTCTATTGTACGACCATTGAGCGCTCTCTTGTGATCAGAGAGCGCCCATTCAAAAAAACATACGATTTCGACTTACCCATTCAATTACCTATACAACACTAAATGAGTTATTAAACGCTGCTTTTATGTCGTTTACTCAGGAGTTATCATGGCTGATACCCACTCTACCGCAGACAAGCCCGAACCGTCTGAATTAGATCTACAACAATTTGAACTGCCACAACGAACCGACTTTCCGTGGTTAACCACTCTCATCTCAGTGACAGGAGTGATTCTTGCTACCCTGCATATCTGGTTTAATACCTTTGCCACCTTACCTGAATTGTGGGTTTCTGCGACGCACTTTGCGGGCTTCTCTGTTATTTGTGCCCTATGGTATCCAGCACATCGTTCATTCAAAAACAGCAAGTGGGCACTGGCTTTTGACATTTTATTGGCCGTTATTGCCATCGCTTGCCTTATCTATATTACTCAAGCGGAAGATGCCTTATATGAGCGAGGAGTGAAGTTTGTCACCAGCGATTGGGTCTTCTCTATTTTGGCCATCATCGTGGTACTTGAACTTATTCGCCGTACGACAGGCTGGTTCATTCCTGTTTTGATTATTATTTCATTAAGCTATGTGGTGCTTTGGGGGAGTTGGGTCAGTGGTATGTTCCACTTCCCTGGCCTCACCGCCGAAACCTTGCTCTATCGAAGTTTTTACAGCTCTGAAGGCATGTTTGGCCCCATTTCGCGAATAAGCTGGAGTTATGTCTTCATGTTTATTCTTTTTGGCGCCTTTTTAGTTCGCTCTGGTGCGGGAGATTACATCATTGATGTGTCGCGCGCTGCTGCCGGAAAAATTACTGGTGGTCCCGGTTTTGTTGCGGTACTTGGCTCAGGTTTAATGGGGTCAGTGTCCGGTTCCAGTGTCGCCAACACAGTATCGACTGGGGTGATCACCATTCCTTTGATGCAAAAAGCAGGCTTTCCTGCACGATTTGCCGCTGGGGTTGAAGCTGCAGCCTCAACCGGTGGTCAGTTGATGCCTCCGGTTATGGGTGCTGGCGCATTTATTATGGCCTCTTATACGCAAATCCCCTATGTGGATATCATCGCCGTCTCTATTGTTCCTGCAGTTATTTACTTTCTGTCGGTGGCTTTCTTTGTTCGTATCGAAGCAATGAGAAGCAATGTGCATCAGATAAAAATTGCCTCCGTTCCAGTCTTTAAAACATTGATTTCTGGCTGGCACTACCTGATCCCCTTGGTTGTACTGGTCAGCTTGTTAGTCTCTGGCTTCACACCAACCTACGCCGCAGGTATTGCTATTATTTCAGTGGTGGTTGCTTCTTGGTTATCCCCTAACAAAATGGGACCTAAAGCAATATTTGAAGCGATGGCACAAGGCGCGAGAAACATGGCCACGACTGCCCTGCTGCTTACCGGCATTGGGTTAATCGTTAACGTCATCGGTACTACCGGTATTGGTAATACGTTCTCATTAATGATCAGTGAATGGTCAAATGGCAGCTTATGGATGATGATGCTATTGATCGCCTTAGCCTCTCTGATTTTAGGTATGGGGTTACCGGTTACGGCCGCTTATATTGTACTGGGCACGTTATCTGCGCCTGCTTTGTACCAACTAATTGCCGAAGAGCAACTGCTGCAACTGATCGTGAATGGTGAACTGCCCGAACAAGCAAGGTCCATTTTCATGCTTGCCGCCCCCGACAAGATGGATGCTCTTGCAGCACCAATGGCATTGGCGGATGCTCAACACCTACTGACTCTAGTACCGAGTGACTTTATGGGTACGCTGCTTGAACAAGGGATTGGATTAGAACAGGTTGGTCTGGCACTGCTGGCTGCCCACCTCATTATCTTCTGGTTATCTCAAGACAGTAACGTCACACCACCTGTCTGTTTAACGGCCTTTGCTGCGGCAACCATTGCCAAAACACCACCAATGCGCACCGGATTAACCGCGTGGAAGATTGCAAAAGGACTCTACTTAGTGCCGGTATTAATGGCTTATACCGCTCTGATCAGTTGGGATATCACTACAGTACTTACCATCGGTTTCTTTGCTGTATTTGGTACTTATGCCTTGATTGCGGCAATGGAAGGGTATTTAGAGAGTGCATTAAATATTGGGTTACGTGCCCTATCGTTGGTCTCGGCTATTCTGCTCTTATGGCCTGATATGCCGTTGCTAGTACGAGTGGTTGGGTTGGTTATCTTCTTATCACTGTTTTTCTACAGTCGTAAAAACGAAGTGGCCATTAATAACCTAACGGCGAATAGTCATTAAATAAAAAAGCAATTAAGCCACTTTAAATAGTAGGGAGAAGGTCATGCCGCCACCGGTGTGATTATTTCTCCCGCTAATCGTTCCATACATCTCTTTCACGTTGTTCAGCGTTATTGCCAAACCAAGTCCCAAACCATCACCTGACTGTTTTTTGGTATAAAAAGGTTCAAACAGGTGTTGCAACGTATCACTGTCTACTCCACAACCGTTATCGATAATCTCAAGCTTTACCTCTGTATCTGAGTGCTGTGTTGCTGAAATAGTCAAGCAGGGGTCGGTGACACTAGACAACGCATCCACTGCATTGACGATCAAATTACCCAGCACTTGCGATAAGCGTCGATTATTGCCTTGGATCGCCGGAAGTTGGCTTGGCATTCGAACACGAACATCCACATTCTCAAGCGGTTGTTGGTGAATACGTAACGTCTCTTGCAACACATCAGCAATAGAGATCGCCATTAAGGTTTCGGGCTGATTATAGGCAAACACTTTGAGTTGGCTGGTCATGCCCGCCATTCTGTCCACTAAGCGGTTAACCAAACTCATATTAGAGAGCAACAAATCCGTTTTATCTCGCTCAATCAACAACGCACTGCTTGAGAGTAGTGTTTTGATGCCCGTCAGTGGCTGGTTCAACTCATGAGTAATCACACTCGACATCTTACCCAGTGCCGTCATTTTGCTGTTTTGTACCAATTCATCTTGTGCGGCTTCTAACGCAGAGGTACGCTCTAGCACTCGAAGCTCTAACTCACTATTGGCCCTTTTTAGTGCATTTTCCGCTTTTTTTCGTTTACTAATATCCAAAATGGTGACAATGAATCCAATTTCGGTCTGCTTAGGCAGTAATGTCATGGAAAACAACACAGGGAAGCGCGAACCATCACTGCGCATTGCCATCGCTTCGACATCAGTAATATCAATAATATCTCGATGTTTGGGCAACTCTTTTAACAGCGTCATTACAGCGCTGTTACCACTGAAGGTTTCAAACAACTGCCACGCATAAATGTCACTGGCTAACGCATCAGACAACGAAAAATAGCGCAATCCCGTCGGGTTGATGTAGCTGATTTTCCCCGTTTGGTTAAGTAGCAACAGACCGACATTGGTTTTACTGAATACCCCTCTCAATCTATCTTCAGATTCAGCAATCAATGTTTGAATCTGCTGTTTCGATTTCAACTTCTGCTGCCGCTCATACATAAACAGCGCCATAACAAATAGCAGTGCTAACACAATCACACTGGCAAAGCCGACCCAATTCACCATCTGACTGACACGCTTAAGGGGCGTTAAATAGTAAATGTGCCATTTCAGATCATCAAATTGCACAATCTGCACTAAGAAAGCATCGTTATTGACTGTGAGGGCTTGAGTTTGGGTACCATCGTAGAAACTCAGCGGTGAGAATATCACCGATTCTGACTGATTCAATAACGCTGGGGTTAAGGTTTTACTGCTAGAGAGGAAGAACTTGTTGCTGTCATCACTGATCAATACCCGCTCGTTAGAAGCCAACCATGAATCTGACAGTTTATCTAGATCGACCCTTGCCACCGCAATACCTATCAACTTAGAGTCGGTATAAATAGGGGCCGCCAAATAGTACCTTGCTTCCGTTTCCGCTAGATAGTTAAAGGTGATGATCTCCCCATCGGTATTAGAGACTAATTGCGCAATCGCGAGACCGTCCTTAGGATCCCACTCCAGCTTGTCTCGGCTTGACGCTTGTAACTTCCCTTGTAAGTCGAGTAAGAACCACCCCTTAGTATTGGCGGCTTTATCGAGTTGTGTGAGGTATTCGTCTACACTCTTTTTCACGCTACTATCGCCTTGGATAAGACGTAAACTCGATTGATGTTCGGCAATTAGGTACGGGAGGTGGTGAAAGCGAGATAAGGTTTGTCGAATGTCCCCAACATAAGTGAGCAGTCGGTCGGCGCCCTGTTCGTGAGCCTGTTCTAGGAGCAAAGTACGGGTGATGAACCGAGTGGTAAACATGCCTATAGTCACACACAATACCACCACCATCAGACCTAACACTCTTTTCATTGTTAACGACATATCCTTGTCCTTAATGCACGCTTGCTATGATCTACTTATATGATTTACTCACTGCAATCATCGTTATAAGTGAGAGTGTAACTACGAGACAGATCCGCACTCTGTCTTGGTTGATACTTCACAAAACAGCGGCTTGGTACCCCCTCTTCATGCAGCTTATCATTTGAACCTTTAATGATGAAATAACTCATCCCATCAAAAATTTTCATTTCAAAATTGTCTGCGGTGATTGGCATTTTACCAATGCCGTCAGCGTTTATGGTTGGGGTTCCGTAGGTGATCTCAATCCCTTCTAAAAAGATCGGATCTCGACCCGTAACATTGGCGCTTTTCTCTAACCCATGGATTACTGACTTGGCATAAACCTGATCGACACTGGCTTTAAGGTTAGCATTAAGCAGCTGTACAGCGCTGCTAAGTGCATCATTGTGAACCACTAAAAAACGAGGAATAGCGATAATACAAAGAATACCGATCACGATAATGGCAGCAAAAAGCTCAATGCGATCCGATCTTACTCGCTTTTTCATTTATCTCTCCATACAACATTTAGAGATGCAATACGCATGTCATCTACTCTTGATACCACTGTTGCTGTTGTTCTTCATCTAAGAAAGTCCAAGCAACAAAACGACTGATTTTTTGGCCTTGTGCCATCTCATACGTTTTGATCGTGACGGCTCCCAATTTGTGGAGTAACGTTTTAAAGCTACTCACATTCTCTTTTTTCGAGATCAGCGTGGTAAACCACAAACAGTGCGTTGCAAAATCGACACTCTCTTTCGCCATATCACTGATGAATTTCATTTCACCACCTTCACACCACAACTCCGCTTTTTGTCCACCGAAATTGAGCGTTGGTTTATGGCCTTTTTGCATCATCGCTGCATTTTTACTGCCGCGTTTGCTTCTATTGTCTGCGAGATTATCCAGCTTTCTTTGTGTACCTGCGTTCGCCTCTTCTTCTGATTTATGAAAGGGTGGGTTACACATAGTGAAATCGTAAAACTCTTTTTTGCCAATAATATGTTTAAAGAAGTGCTCTGGCTTTTTTTGCCATTGACACTCGATCGCTTTTTTCAACGATGGATTATTATTAGCAATAAAGCTGGCCATTTTAATCGCAACAGGGTCGATATCAGAACCAACAAAACTCCAACCATAATCACGGTGGCCAATAATGGGATAAACGCAGTTGGCACCGATACCAATATCAAGTCCTCTAACGCCTTTACCTGTAGGAATCACGTCATCACATGAAGAAGCCAATAGATCTGCTATATTATGAATATAATCTGCACGACCAGGAATCGGTGGACATAAATAGCCCTCGGGAAGATCCCAATGTGGAACTTGATAGAAATGTGCTAACAGTGCTCGATTCAGGGTTTTAACGGCTTGGGGATCAGAGAAGTTAATTGATGGATTACCATAATCATTAACAGCCACAAATTTCGCTAGATCGGGGCAAGCTTGAGTCAATTTATCAAAGTCATATTGGCCGTGATGTCGGTTTCTTGGGTGCAATTTCGAACTATTTTTAGACATAGGAGAGAACTATTAGCGAAAGAAGCCAAAATTATAGCAAATCTGTTACCGCAACGCAGCCTGTATACTTGGTCCACCGTAATTAAATCGCTCATATAACCCTTCATTATGTGTAAAATCCCATCAATCAAAACACGATAACCCTCTATTTTGTTCGAAGCAGACACCTGTCACGGCAAAACACAATAAACAGTGGTTAAGTAAATGAATATCTTTGTGTTATTTTCAAGAGGAATTGTATGTCCGTCGAAAAATACAGACAATCGCTAGTCCCACTCTGGATTAAAGTTTTCGGCTGGTTGTTTGTCGGTCTCGCCCCTATCGCTATCTTCTCTTTTTTAGTCGCTGTCTATACCATGAGTGGCGAAGCCAATATAGACTTCCTCGGGTTTAAACTCACATCATTGGAACTCACGCCAGACTTAATTGCTATTATCGGATTTGGTTCTTACTTTGCTTTTTGTACTTATGGGTTGCTAAAAGGAAAAAGTTGGGCGGTCAATACAGGCTTAGTCAATGGCTACCTTGGCTTAGGTTTGTGTCTCTTTTACATCATCGACAATAGCAGCTCAGACTCATTAACGTTGCGTTTTGAACCCTTCTTACAGATCCCCTTTCTGATCGTTATGCACTCCATTAGCAAACGATGGAGTGAGGCAGCAAATAAGATTTATTGATGCCCCAAAAATTGGACAATCCCCCCTAGAATCATCAACGTTCTAGGGGAGACTATTCAAGGACTGTATGCTTACCTTTTTAACTTCAACACATTATCGATATCTTGCGCAGAGTGACGTTCCAACACCTGCTCCCACTCTTCACCAAAGGAACGATTAACGATACGCCCACGTTGAACCGCTTCACGAGAATCAATCTGTTTCGCCCAACGTACCACGTGAGTATATCTCTCCACCTGCAAGAACTCTGCAGCATTATAAGCTCGCCCTAAAACTAGGCTGCCATACCACGGCCAAATCGCCATATCCGCTATCGTGTACTCTTCCCCTGCGACAAAGCTGTTATTAGCTAACTGCTTATCCAACACATCTAACTGACGCTTAACTTCCATAGCGAAACGATTTATTGGGTACTCCTGCTTTTCATCAGCATAAGCATAAAAATGACCAAAACCACCACCTAAAAATGGCGCAGAACCTTGTGCCCAAAACAACCAATTAAATGTCTGAGTACGAGCAGGGCCGTTTTTAGGTAGAAATTGCTCAAACTTCTCAGCAAGGTGAACCATAATCGACGCGGATTCAAAAACGTTAATATCTGAATCACCTGATTTATCCACTAAAGCGGGGATTTTTGAATTTGGATTAACCTCAACAAACCCTGTCGAAAACTGTTCAGCTTCACTAATATTAATAAGAAAAGCATCATACTCAGCGCCTTTAATTCCTAAGGCCAGTAGCTCTTCGAGCATGATAGTCACTTTTTGACCGTTAGGTGTACCAATCGAATAAAGCTGTAGTGAGTACTCACCGATTGGCAGTTCTCGTTCAAACCTCGCACCCGCTTCAGGGCTATTTATGTTTGCCCATGCATTTCCACTGCTTGCTTCATTTTGCCAAATTGTTGGTGGTACATACTCGTTGTTATTCATCGTTTCTCCTAAAATCGTGCAGTACGAAGTTCAATTCCGTTATTGTAGAATGGATTATTAATTGGGTTAACTTTGAATGTAGACCAATTGAGTAACAAAAGAGTTTCATTATTCTGAATTGTCTGTGTGTAGCTATGTTAAAATATCAATCAACTAGAAATACCATGTATCGCGCTTTTCGCAACTAAACAATCTCACCTCTATCACTGGAAATGTATGTCTATTCCTCCTTGTCCAAACTGTAAATCAGAATTTGTTTACCAAGATCAAAATCATCTCATTTGCCCAGAGTGCGCTTATGAATGGAACCCCGCTGAAGTGCTTTCCGATGAAACGTTATCATTAAAAGACGTCAACGGAACCTTATTGACAGAAGGCGATAAACTCACCATAGCCAAAGATCTGAAAGTGAAAGGTAGTTCTCAAATACTCAAAATTGGAACTAAAGCCGTTATAAAACGTATTGTTGACGGAAAAGATCACCAATTCGACTGCAAAGTGGATGGCGTTGGCGAAATGATGATAACCGCCAAGTTTGTAAAAAAGGCTTGAAGCGTCAACAACAACACTCCAATGAATTAAAATACGACTATCCTAGTTAATGCGTGGTAAATTAGTGTTCCAAATGTAGCCAAAAGGTTAATAAGAGCATGACAAGTTTTAACGTGGTATTAGATTTTTGGTTCAATGAGGTCACTCCGTCCCAGTGGTGGGTTAAAGATTCAAGTTTTGATGCTCTTATTTCAAAGAAATTCTTAGCGTTACATGAACAAGCCAATCAGTGTGAGCTATTTGATTGGCGACATTCTGCTAAAGGGCGACTCGCGGAAATCATCGTTTTAGACCAATTCTCAAGAAATATATTTAGAGATACGCCACAAGCATTCTCATCAGACCCACTCGCATTAACTCTGTCACAAGAAGCGATCTCTTTGGGCATGCATAAGGATCTCAATGACGTTGAGCGAAGCTTTCTCTATATGCCATTCATGCACAGTGAATCATTGAAGATTCATGATGTTGCATTAGAACTATTTAAAGAGAACGGTGTGCAATCTAACATTGATTTTGAAATAAAACATCGGGATATCATTGTAAAATATAGCCGATACCCGCACCGAAATTCAATTCTAAACCGTACTTCTACTGCCGAAGAGATTGAGTTCCTCACTCAGCCGGGCTCTTCGTTTTAAAAGCACTACCTATCACTCATTATCAACTAAATAGGGGCAGTTGTGACAAGAAGAGTATTTGTTTTAAGACATGGTGAAACTCAGTTTAACGCTGAGAAGAAGCTACAAGGTCACTGTAACTCGCCACTAACGACTAAAGGCACCGCACAAGCACACAATGTTGGAGCTTCCTTAACCAAGTATTTAGGACATCAAGAGTATCGCGTTTATAGCAGTCCTTTAGGTCGAGCAATACAAACCGCGCAAATTGTTTGTGACGAGATTGGCCACCCTAGCTCTCAAATCATTGAAGACTCGAGATTAAAAGAGTTTATGTTAGGATCTTGGGAACAAAGAACCGTACCAAGTTTAGTCGCAGAAATGCCTAACTTATTAAATGATAAAGATTGGTATTTGAAAGCACCACAGGCTGAGTCTTATGAATCGGTCAAAACAAGGCTCTTGTCTTGGCTTGCGGAACGTCCCGAGTCTGAGGACATTGTCGTGATTAGCCATGCTCTTACTGGTATTGTGTTACGAGGAATCTTACTCAATTTGAGTTATAACCAAGTCTGGGAACAGGACTTACCTCAAGATGCCTTTTTCAAGATTGAACAAGGGTCTGTAGAGCGAATTAACTGCGTAATAGAGACGCCTGTCCCCTAAGTCACGTGCCTAATATGGAGTGTAGTGTGTTCGGACCCAACCCTGATCATAAAGAACCAATGACTGGATTTCCTCAAGTGGGTTATTTGAAAAACTTTATTGATAACGAACATATCATTGTTGGTGATTACACCTATTACGACGATCCCGATGGCCCTGAGAATTTTGAAAATAATGTGCTTTATCACTTTCCGTTTATTGGTGACAAATTGATTATTGGCAAGTTCTGCGCCATAGCAAAAGATGTCAAATTCATTATGAATGGCGCAAACCACAAGACCTCTGGTTTTTCATCTTATCCATTTTATATTTTTGGCAACGGCTGGGAAAAAGGCATACCTAAAGAGGGCGAGTTACCTTTTAAAGGCGATACCAAAATCGGTAATGATGTCTGGATCGGATATGACGCCACCATCATGCCAGGCGTGACCATTGGCGATGGAGCCATTATTGCCAGTAAATCGGTAGTAACAAAAGATATCCCCGCTTACTCCATTTATGGGGGAAACCCCGCGGAGCTTATTAAAGCTCGATTTGAGCAGTCTGTGATTGAGGAATTACTTCGTCTGGCATGGTGGGATTGGTCAGCGGCAAAGATCACCGCTAACCTTGAGGCAATTATGGGTTGTGATGTAATTGCACTTAAAAGCGCCGAATAAAAATAATCATACTGATATCGAGCAATATTTCATTACTCGATATCACTCTTAATATTGACCTCAAATTCTAAGATATCTCCCGGTTGGCATTCCAATGCTTCACACAACTTATCCAAAGTCGACAACCTAATCGCTTTGGCTTTGCCATTTTTCAATACTGACAAATTTGCTTCGGTGATGCCCACTTCTTGTGCCAATTGCTTTAAGCGCATTTTACGCTTAGCCATCATGACATCTACATTTATACGAATAGACATGGTTACCCCCTAAATGGTGTGGCTATTTTCATCAGATAAAAGATATCCTTCTTTCATCACCCAAGAGATGATCAAAATAATAAAACCCAATACAATATTTAAAACGTCCATCCCTTCAAAGCCAACGGCCAATACTCTCTCGCCAGGTGGATTGTTAAATGACAGTATCACTGACATGAGTGCACCATATACGACAGATGCTGCTACCCAGTAAAACAGGCTATAACCCAGTTTTTGATAGCTCAATGTATTATCTAAAGAGAAGATCTCATTCCGTTCGTAGTTTTTAAAGAGATGAATGAGCACTTTTAATGCGTACATAATAATACCGCATAATAATAAGCTTGCGATAGACGCGAACAGGCGTGTAGAAGCTGTCAAGGGTAATTGAGTATAACCACTCACATCAATGGTGTTCTCGATGATGCCTAATGTCGTCAAGAAATCATACTGAGTGTCGACAGTTAACCAGTAATAACACACAGCAATTGGGGTAAGAACAAATAAACATTGAAAAAAAACACGTACACGACGGCTCTGTTTTTGAATCTTAGACATAGTAATAACCTCGTAAATTTGATGAGGCCATACTAGAACATAACAAACCGAAGAGCAATAATAAATTATCGTTTAACGATAATTTATTATTGCTTAATCCCTGAGCCACCAACTTAACGTACCGATTATAAACTGTCTAGCAGACGCTCAGCCGTACTAACTTCAAATACCTTTGGTGCTTCAACATTCAATGCAGTAACGACCCCATTATCAATAATCATCGAATATCGTTGTGAACGTACACCACCAAAACCTTCGGTATCTTTGTCCAGACCGAGTGCTTTAGTAAAGCTGGCATCACCGTCTGCAAGCATCATCAACTCTGAAGCATTCTGCATCTCGCCCCAAGCGTGCATAACAAAAGCATCATTGACCGAAACACAGGCAATAATATCAATACCTTTCGCTTTAATCTGATCAGCCAGTGTGACATATCCTGGTAAATGCGCTGCCGAACACGTTGGGGTGAACGCGCCAGGTACCGCAAAAAGTGCCACTTTCTTACCTGAAAACAACGTCATAATTCGATGGTCTATTAACCCCTCTTCGGTTAACTGACTCAAATTAGCAACGGGTAAGGTTTGTCCAACTTCGATCATCTGATTGTCCTTAATTGAATGAATCTGTTCACAGTTTAGTCGTTAAGGTTGAGCCTAACCACCACCCTCTTTCGCTATCTCTAGCAGAGTCTGATATTTTTTTCCTATCCCCTGCCAAGTAAAGTGGTCTAAATTGAGCGTACGAATAGGTTGCTCACTGGCCACCACCTCTTCAAGTTTTCTACGTAACTCATCGATGTAGTACTTTCGATGTTCTACCGCAATATTATCAATTCCCTCAAGCTCAGGCATCGAAACAAAGTGAACCCTCCCACTTTGAACAATGTCCTCACCCAGCGCCCCACGTAACCCAGGAAGATCGTTCACAATAACGGTCATTCCAGACGCAAGGGCTTCAATAACCACCATTGGGAAACCTTCGTAATACGAGGGAAGTACGAGAATGTGGCCTCCCTTCATTTGTTCAGCTAGGAGGTGCTGTTCGGTTCTGCCAAGAAGATCGACACGCTTGTTTAGTTGGTTCGCTTTTTCTTTAAGGGTCTCGCCTTCACGGCCACTAATACCACCAGCAATCTTCAAGATAATAGTCTGACGATCAATATCCGCACCTTCATAAGCATCCAGAAGTTCATCAACCCCTTTGGCGTACGCTACTTTACCTACATACCAAATCTCTTTGCTTGCTCTCTTCGAATCATTATTGCCAAACAATGTTTCATCATAACCAAGGCCCATTACTTCAATCTTGCGATGGTCGATAGAAAAAACATCCGCAATTTGATCTTTTTGTCTTTCGTGAAGTGCACAAACTCTATCCAGCGTCGCTATCTGTCTTTTAATGTAATCAGTCTCTAAATCGTGGGTCAAAAGTTGGCGAATATCTGTCGCATGGCAGACCCCAATCACTTTACTGTCAGTAAAGACCTCTTTCACCATCGAAGTAAGAAGATAAAGGTGATGACTGACCACGACATCAGGCGAGAAGGCATGATTAACCTCGATTAAGCGCTCTCTAAAAGCCGATTTCCACCGCTGTAATTTATCCCCTCTTAACTCACGATAGATCGTGCTGTCATAGGGCATTCTGTCACTCATTCCCGCAACCGGGAAATCCAATGCCCCTTGCCGAAATACCACTGGATAAAACGGCACCTCAACCTGAATGTCATCGTCTCTGTCTATACCCGCGATAAGAGCTTGCTCGCAGTCACCGAGCTGTTTAATCAGATTTTTTACATATACCCCACTGCCTGTATCTTGGGGTTTTTGGGCTATTACATGTAATACCTTCATACCTTCCCTACTGATTTATACACTACCCAGCAGTACCTCTGCTATATATCACTTCCCTTCCGTGAAGCCTTTGAATATTGCAACATTTTACTCAACAGCCAAAATTACCACGAATAACAGTAGGTTCACCATTACCGTAATACTTACACTTTTATACCAAACGTTTTTGCTAGCTCATAGACATTAAAATTCCCTCTAAGGTCCATACCAGTATCACGGTTTTCATTATTATCTGATAGAACCTTGAAGTCACTTTTACTTGTTCTGCTAAAGTGTCCTTCATCAAGAAAAGTTTCTTCAATTATGGTGACCTTACCCCCATATTTTTGTTGCCAATAGAGCAAACCGGCGCCATGATCCCAATGTTTTTCTAGACGAGTTTTAAATTCAATTTCATTCGGGCAGTTAGGGTGAAAGGCCCAACCTTGCCACATGCTACAACCATGATTAAATATATCTTTACTGGCCTTATTAGTAATACAACCTGCTAACTCAAAGAGTTTTGTTGGTTTAGGAAAAAATCGTTGTAGCCATTTATATTTTATTTTAGTCAGGTTCGTCATGGCGATTTCACCATCAGGCAGAGATTTGAATATATCAGAAAGGTGAGCCATTTTTGGGGGGCTAATCAAAAGATCGGAATGAAAAAATGCTAACCGCTCCGCAAATAAAAAAATAAAGTCTAACGGTAAGTGCATGTAAAAAATTGGTAAGTTTAACCCTTGATTAAAGTCGACTAAAACAGCGCCTTCAAC
Source organism: Aliivibrio kagoshimensis (assembly GCF_050337105.1). Lineage (NCBI taxonomy): Bacteria > Pseudomonadati > Pseudomonadota > Gammaproteobacteria > Vibrionales > Vibrionaceae > Aliivibrio > Aliivibrio kagoshimensis. The sequence continues at coordinate 8,729 of NZ_JAKJSQ010000003.1, read as the reverse complement.
AAGCTTTGTTGGCGCCCCACTTCGAGGATCATAACCAACAACCGGTGTCCAGCCAGCTTCAATCACCATCTTCTGTTGTACGTATGCCCAGTCTTCATCGACACTCCATACTAACCAGGGATATTCAATACCTGAAATGGCCTTCTTCCATTCATGTGCCGCCTTATAAAGATCGTCGAGACTTAGCGTATTTTCATATTGCATATTTAATGCCTGAAATGCTCGCCAATTCGCATTCCCAAGCCGCTTTAGTAATCTATCTTTATCAGTGAAGGTTGTGTCCTGATTCCCATCTTTATTTGAATTATTGATAGTCGTCTTAATATTGTTATTTATAAAAACTGGCGTATTCATCATAGCTCCGTTGATAATTCATCCAACAATAATATAACCAATACATTAACTTATCTTTAACTTAATTCAATAATTGTTTTCAATTTGTCTCAATAATAACGCGAACATTTAAAGGAAATACAATTCCCAGAGTAGTGTTATTTATAAATATATAAATCGGCATTTTTCTTATAACACTAACGAGAAAACTGATCAGACCAGTACGATCGAGATCTCTTTTTTGACCCATAAATGTTAAATCATTTAACATTTTCTGTAACGTAGAGTGACTCGGCAACGCTAATAGGAATCACAATGAGCCACTCACTGTTTAAATCTAATCTCATGCTTAAAGTTTTTGGCTTTTTCAAAGTCCCCCTGATCTTTTGGTGCAGACCGAAAATCATCGCCATGGACGAACAGACTTTAGCGGTTAGAATTCCGTTATTACGCCGGAATAAAAACCACCTTAATAGCATGTATTTTGGCGTGTTAGCCGTTGGTGCGGATGTCGCGGGAGGGTTTTTAGCCTTTCATAAAGCCAATAACTGTGGTCGAAAAATTTCATTAGCGTTTAAAGATTTTGATGCTAAGTTTCTTAAACGCCCTGAGGCAGATGTCGTATTTACCTGCAGTGAAGGGGCCGTGATTGACCAGATGCTGGCTGAAACCTTTCACAGTAAAGAACGAATTAATAAGCCAGTACAGATCGTAGCTACCTGCCCCTCTATCAGCGGTGATGAACCTGTCGCACTCTTTACCTTAACGTTATCTATCAAGGTTATTGATTAATCATCATATTTAGGCCTGAGAAAATGGCTCAATAGCGTTAACGATGACTATTCAACCTACAGTTTTCATGATAATTTCATTATGATCTTATTATATGGATATTGTCATGTTTCGGCGATCTTCTCTCTCATTGTTGCTTATGTTGCTTGCCAGTTCTGCCTACTCTGAGCAGAACTTTTCGGCGATCAACCGATTTGAGAAAATTTTCGCTGCCACGGTTGTATTAACGGATAGCAGTGCCATCACTTTTGGTATTACTGACTTTGATCCTAGTGAGTTCGTCTCACTGCCCGGTGATGGTGACATTGAGCATCCCGACTCCGTTGAACTACGCAAAAAAATCACGGTATACTCCTTCCCTTACACCTACGAGTTCCCAGACGATAACGATGACTGGAGCCAAAGCATTACTGGTCGAATCGCCTATTTGCGTGTTGATCAAACGACGGAATTTTTTGAGGCTCAAGGATTAACCCCAGATCAAAATAAAGATGAGGTGGTTGCAGCCTATTTCGAATACGCTCAAGAACACCGCCTCTCTAAAGGGTGGTCATTCGGTTACGGCGTGGGGAATCACCTCATGTATTACGCCAATACCTACTCCTATCGAAATCAAATCAGTGAAGAGCTGAAACCGCGTTTAGATGGGACATTTTTAAATACCTCTACCAACACTTACCTCATAGAGCCGACGATAAAATTCATCTACCGAGAACCTACAGATTGGGGAGAGTGGCGATTTGATAATCACTACTACTATTTTTATGGCCAAGGCTTCGGAGGCTCTTCTGAGGTAAGTAAAGAAGCAAACCCTGAAGGCTGGCGTCTGATTAATATGCTACAAATGACTTATCAGCTAACGGGAGAAAATGCGTTTGCTCAATCACTATTCCTACGTGGTAAGCGCGTGGATGTGGGTGGTGATATAACCTCAAGTTTTGGTACCCACCACTATTTAGAAGCCAGTATTGGTTGGTTACTCAATACCACAAACAAACTCCCTTTTTTAGATAATGTAGGGATCGGATTTAATTTTAATTATGGCAGTGCACTTCGTGGCGGCAGTATCGTTCTGTTCTATAACGAAATGTAATTGTCGCAGAAAATAAAGTGTCTATCCTGCCATAGCGATTCACCGAAAAATTCCAAAAAAAAAGGATTGGCTATAGGCCAATCCTTTTTCATCAATCATTTGACTCGATAAATTACTCGTAATCTGAAGCGTAAGTCTCTTCATACGTGTGCGAGTAAAGCTCAAACAAGTTACCAAACGGGTCTTCTAAATAAACCATTTTCGCTTGCTTGCTGTCGTCTTCTGGATGGTAGCGCATAATGTCCATGCGAACTTTACCGCCATACTGTTCAGTACGCTCAATCACGCCAGTAAAGTCGTCAGTTTGTAAACAGAAGTGAAAGATACCTAAGCGAGAAAAATCCACTTCATGGCGCTCTTGACGCTCTTTCATCTCAAACATTTCAACGCCGATGCCGTCAGAGGTAACTAGGTGTGCAATGTTAAAGCCTTTAAAACCTTCACCAAATACAGCGATACACATACGACCAATAGCAGATTCTCGCTCTTCGATAACTTTAGTATTGTTCATCACAATTTTTAGGCCCAGCGCTTTGGTGTAAAACTCAACCGCTTTGTCCATATCGCCAACCATGATGCCTACGTGATTCATTTTCATAATCTGCTCCAATCTCTAAGAATTCGTTTTGTGTTTTGTTTCGATAAAGAGAGTATAGGGAAGAGTTATCATTTCTAAAAATTATCATAAATTATCAAAATAATAATTTTGTGWTATTAATGAGATAAGAGATGGCTCCTTCAGTGTCTGTCCTTTTATAAAAAAACCCAAAGAACAGCGTCTTTGGGCTTGGTAAAGTGTGGATTATGTATCTCAGTCGATTACATGTATTTGTCGAAGAAACTAATGATGGCCTGTTCTGCTTCTGGTCCATCCGGACAGTGACCTGAATTACCGTAGTATGCCACTTCACCTTTTGTTGAAAGACCTGCGGTATATACCATCTCTTCTGGTGGGTTTACCATGTCATCTTTAGTGTTAATTGCCAGTACAGGAACATCCGTTTCGTTAGCTTTAAATCCTTTCGTCTTCAGCGCTAGCGGAATCGTCCACTCACCGTAAGAGTTCAAATCACTTACATCTTTTACACCAATACGGTAGCCGTAAGACATTGATGACATCAGCGGAGCATGGTGGAATACTTGTGTATCAGTCAATACATCAGTCACCACGGCACAGCGTGCAACACCAGCTTTTAGCTCTGGCGTGTTCAGGACGAATGTCATCAGTGGTACACCACCGCCCGATGAACTCAATGCGCCAACATTGCTGCTGTCTAATTTCGTATTTGATTTCACATAAGCCAATGCGGCTTGGTGTGCCTGATCTTCTTTGCCAAGTTCAATAATGATGTTGTTGTTCAGGCCGCCACCAGGAATATCAAACGTAAGAACAGCAAAGCCCTCTTTAATTAACCCCTCAATCGCTTCACGGTGCTCGGTCAAAATTTTATCGACGCCGCCAGTGTAAAGAATAACACCCGGTTTTGTCTCATCCTTTGGAGTGTGTAATAGGCCAGTGATAGTACCACCATCTGGAAGCGGCATTTCTACTCGCTCTACATCAATAGTTTTACTCAATGACTCAGCTTTAAGGTACATCTCTAAAGAGCGCTCAATTGCTCTGTTTTCGTGCTCAGTCAGGTGGTTCGGGTATGACGCAATCAAGTACATCATGGACGCCTTGCGATATGAGTCATAGTCGCTTGCTGATTTTGCAAAAACATCTGCAGCTTGGGTGAACTCGTATGTCCAGTGACCTGCATCATTGGTGTTGATGAAGTCGCGCAGCGGTTCACCTGAGTCAACTTTTTCTAGGATTGTTCGAATCTCTTGCTCTGGAACAATATTTTTCCAATCTTCCATTCTTAGCTCACGGAACCACTGAGACTGATCGGCCTCTAGCGCTTGTTCACCACGGAATTTTTCATGTGTATCGAGATTGTTTGCCGTTGCGCCAAATGCAGTTAGGCCAAGTAATACGCTTAGGGTGATCAATTTCTTATTCATTTAATTCTCTTCTTATGTAAATGGATAAATTCAATACGTGTAGAGTATTCTCACCGATGTCGAAAAAATGTCATTGAACCTTCTGAAGAACAAATAAAAATGAAATTCAAGTGTCTGTCCCAATTTAAATTACCAATCAACAAAACTTAAGTGGCTGTCTTAATTGTATTTTTATTGAAAAATGGATTGTTGATATGATTTTACCTGTTAACATTAAGTCAAAACCAATAAAAAAATATTGAGAGAAATTACTATGTTGTGGATTGACATATTCGCTAACCTAGCGCTAGCAACGTTCGTATTGCTAAAAACAGAGTCCTACCTGTATTTTTGCCTATTTGTATTCTGCTACATCATTGTCACGATTGCCGTGTATGTATATGAAGAGAGCTGGTTTAACACGTCACGTAACCCTTTCGTTTGGATCATAAAAGACGTCACCGGCTTAGGATTAACCCTACTCCTTCATTGGCTTATAGAAACATTTTCAAACATTACTCAAAAGATTGCTGAACTCGGATACTCAATAAGTAAGGGGGACAAAGAGAGCATAGAAAGGGCAGGAAAAGCGGTGCAAGATACATTACTACCCGATCCTGAGAGCGTCAATTTGCAGCTTGAACATATAGATACCGTCATCACTGATCTGGCTTCTTATAATGGCCTATTTGGCTATAGCGCCATTCAAATGACGTTACTCGTCTATTTATTGGTGAAAATCATTTGGATCATTATTTATTTTGTAAAGAAATAAAGTTAAATGCTAATAAGTATTAAGTGTCTGTCCTGATAGAGATTCAAATTACTCGTTGGTAATGTAGAGTCGATGATTCATTTCAATTTCGTCGATGAATGACGCTTCAACACCCTCATGAGTAGCAATCTTCCTCCACTGCCTTACTGCTGCACTCACTTCATTCAAAATTTTAACGGCATCCTTTCTTAAGGATTGGGGAACCGCGCCTAATAAGTCTTCTCTCACAAAGTTATTCCGTTTCCCATTTATCGACAATTGATGGCTGTCCACCCAAGGAGAGCCAGGTTTATAGCTGTAAGCTAAGTCAAATGCTGGTGCTAATTCCCATCTCCTCTGCTCATTTAGGATAAAACCCCAGTTTTTGCTGTGGTCATCATGGTTACGAGCGATCACGTTAAAAGCCATGCGTCTAAAAATCTCCAAAGCGGCCATTCGATCTAAACGCATCGCTCGTATTAGGCTGAATAACTCTTCATAACTGTATGAACCCGGTTTTTTAAAATCAGCATGATCCATCGCGCACAAGGATTGGTAATGCACCTTCTTATTCCTGTTACGATCAAATCGCTTCGTCATAAAATGGGCTCGTCCATTCTCTCTTAAGAGCTCACAGTGTGAGATCGTTATGCCTGCTTCTTGTGCCATTAAATAGTAGGCGTACTCCATCAATCCAAACCCTTTTGGATCACCGAAAACCTCACTGATAGAAGAGCGCTCTACAACACCATCAAATTTAATAAGAAAGTGTTCGAAATCTTTTGGGCAATCCACTTGACCTGAACGAATCTGCGTCCGCTCTCTGTTTACCGAAATAACGGCCTTGGCACGTGCACCACCCGCCGATGTACCAACTTGTACGATACTACTTAAAGCTTGTTCAGTCCCATCCGAATCAGTGATATCTTCATGGATATTGTTTCTCTGATCGAGTACGGATTGTGCCATTGAAACCAGAGAATCCATTACAATGAGATCGCTACTATTTTTTATATTTGTTGTAAGTGCTGGGGTATACTCTAATGCCCCCATACCACGAGAACCTGTATAAAGCAGTCTCTCTAAGGCACTAAAGGATGGCGAACTACGCCCTTGCCGAGCAAGCCAAGCATTTATTACTGCATTACCAAAATCATCAGGTAAAGTATCTGCAAATGCGGCAGGAAGCCCTTTATAGGTAGGGAAACCCAAGTTAGGGAAGCTAAAAATACCACTTTGTAATGGAAGCTGTTGTGAAATTGCAAAGCCATTTCTTAACCACGCTGGAAAATATTCAAAACTCACCACTCCAGTGGTGGAGTTTTCCGCTAATGCGCCGACATCCTGATCAAAAATGGATACTTTAGCTGTATTGTATTTTTCAGTTACCAATCCAGATTCTCCTTATCATCCTCTATATTCTTTTTAGGAGTTACAGCCTTGACCCTCTGACGCAACTTTCCTTTCATTTGTAACAACTGGACAGGGCTGATATCTAAATCTGGTAAGAAAGCGTCCACTCCATCTAACGCTTCTAATACTCTTAACACTTTTATGATATTGATTAATGTTGCTTTACCGTCAATCATATTTTGATATGTAGAGCGACTGATTCCCGCTTTTTGTGCCAACGCAGATTGAGTGAGCGGTATACGGTTATCTAATCTTCTTCTCTCAATTCTACGTCCTACTTCTATTGAAAGCGTTTCATCAGAAGTGGCGTAAACATCATTTTTCATACTATGACCTAAATTTGAATCTTTATCTGAACATATGTTTATTATGACTTAAATTTAAGGCTTTACAAGCAGCCTTATCGGTCCAAAGAATCATCATTATGACTTAAAAGGCAATCTTTATACTTATTTATCACTATTAATGACTTAAAAATAAGGCATTATGAATTGCAAAGAAGTTGAAGTGTCTTGTGCTATTTATTTTTTGCTACATCATTGTCACGATTGCTGTGTATATATATGAAGAAAGTTGGTTTAACACGTCACGTAACCCCTTCGTTTGGATCGTTATTTTTTTTGTAAAGAAATAAAGCTCAATGCTAATGAGTATTAAGTGTCTGTCCTGACAAATCACAAATCTCACTTCAAAACTTAACTCTGCAACAAACCCAGCTTGAAGCGGTAAAATTATTGTTATCGCTGACAATTAATGATCTGTTGATACAAAAAGTATTCTTCACCTGGGTTAGAATATCTGTTAAAAATACACAAACGTTAGGTTAAGAAATGAAATATCGTATAGGTTTGTTGTTCTTTGTAAGTGTATTATCTACAGCAGGTGAGTTTTCTCCAGTAGATCCACCTGTAGAGGGATGTCCGGGAAATTTCTTTACTCAAAAAGCTCGAGTTTTTGATATCGTGACGATTTGTGCGACCTCATTGGTACCCAAAGATAAACTCAAGCATGCTGCAAATGTGGCAGCACAATGGTTGGACAATGATCAAAATGGACAGATTGATGAACCCAGTCTTATCGCACCGTTGCGAAGCAACCATGCCACTTTGTTAATGAGTAAATCAGGCTTTAACGATAAAGCATTTGAGACCTTTGAACCTTATCTTGATCCTATGATTGGACAAGATTTATCGGCTGACGAAACGACACCCGTTTTGGGGCGAGACGCGTCGCAAGAGGAAATACATCATCTGATAGTGAATGCTGGATGGCAACCTTACTTACCTTCTGTTTTTAGTGATAAAAAAGCCAAACAAAGCGAGCTTTATCAACAGTGGCTAATTGCAGAAAAAAAGGGACTGTACAGCTATGATGACACAACCTGTGATGATGCCTGTAAAACAATAGAGTTCTTTTACTTAGCAACAGCTGCTTATCTAGGTTCAGGTGCAGATTTGGAAAGTGATGAAATGCGAGTAAAAAATCGCGAAGAGTTAAAATCCTCATTGCCTGATTTAGCCTTATTAATGGAGTCCAATCGCTATCATTATCCGATTCATATATGGCCGGATGGTAATTATCGTTACTCAGAGAATATTACTTTAACGTCGGTTAAAGATGACTAAAAAGACGCCTAATGTCGGTGGATAATAAGGTTAGTCGCTTTTGGCTCTATCAGTTGAGATGAACGGGGTAGGTAAGCTAAATTACTTCCGCCTCTTTGTGAGTTTGCGCAATATAACCGAGTACAATTTAATCTGAGAATTACCTAACTTTTCTTAATGATTGTAGTATCTATATATGTGTGACAATACTGGAACTAACGCTATGAGAGCACCATTTCAGGTACTAATATTCCCATACAAATTTGAAAAAGCAGAACCCATCTTCTTGATTGCTTGCCGAACAGACAACGTTAACCGGTATTGATTGGGTTCAATTAGATTCTATGTGTATGCTACCTAGAGTTTTTTATTCTGGTTATGATAAATGGAGCGACCACCTTTATGTGATACCAGAATACTCATTCTCTGTGCAGGTTTCGGGTAAACCACAGTTATCTTCCGAACATACAGAGTTTCTCTGGTGTAAGGCATCTGAAGCTAGCAAACTTCTCAAGTATGATTCAAATCGAATGGCTTTATGGGAGTTATGCGAGCGTCTTAAATTTCATCACATGAACACCTAAAAAAAACGAATCTACCCCTTTTCGAGTTCGAGCAACCAATCATCCACATTTGGCAGCAGAGACTCCTTCAATAAGGGATCTGTTTTATTCTTTATACTCTCGCCAATAAAAACGTCATAAAACTAAATTAAAATAATTAACCAAAATACAAGACAACGGTTTATACATGA